>CBDVER010000129.1:0-5208 GCA_965373055.1 uncultured Thermoplasmata archaeon | reverse complement strand
CGCGGCCTCAAGCGCCGCCTTGTGAGGACAGATACGGTATCTCACAGCATCATACCGAAGTTCCGAAACGTCCATTATCCTGCCCTTGATGGCCTGTATAAGCGCTTTTGGGGCCGCCCGGAAGTGGGGGCATGTGCCGTCCTTGGCCTGCGATCTGCAGAGGTAGTTGAACGCGTAATTCGGGAGGTGGGAGAGATCCCGGGGGCACATGGCCTGCTTGGATATCACGTCAACGACCTTGATCTTCTTTCCGCTTCTCTCCGAGATCAGTCTCAAGGTCTCCACGGCGATGGCGTGCTGGGACTGCTTGGAGGTCATGAAAAGTACGAGGCCGCCCGTCTTGAGGGCATCCTCGACAGCAGGAGATAGGGCGGCGGCGGTCTTGCCTATGCCCGTGGGGACCGAGGCGATCAGGATGCGGCCGCTGGAGATCGCGTCTGCGACGTCATCGTGGAACTCCTCCTGTCCCGGCCTGATGGTATCAAAGGGAAACATCCCCGGGGCCGGCGCCCCCGATCCGGCAGGTGCGCTCCTCGCTTTTACCCCGCCCCCTCTCTCCTTTCCTTCTCCCTCAAGGATGTGGTCCCGAAGCGACCTTCTGGTGCCCTCCCTGGACTGCGGGGCAACTCCCTTTCTCACCTTCGGAATGGATGCTCCCTCCTTTTCCTGAGGCAGGGGTTCGTCGATGAAACCGCATCTGGTGCATTTCTTCACCCTCCTTCCGCCGGTGAAGTCCCAGACCAGTATGCTCTTGCATCTTCTACAGAACATCTCCATATACTATTGTCTCCAGGGGGAGTTGGGGAGATGTGGTGGTGTTAATAAAGAGATATGGGGAGGGGGGCGAATTAATGGGCTTTCAGAGAATGTCTATCCTGAGTGGATCTCCCCTTCGAATCCTCACATCTACCCCGAATACGTCCAATATTGCCCCCCTGTTGAGAACCTGGTCGATCGCCCCGTCATATCTCACCCTGCCCTCCTTTATGAGCACTGCCCTGCTGCAGTATCTGGCGGCCAGGTTGAGGTCGTGAAACACCGCCACGACCGTGAGCTTCCCCTTTGAGTTCATCCTCTCCATGAACGATAGGATCTCCAGGGTATGGGATATGTCCAGGTTCTTGGTGGGCTCATCCAGGAGCAGCAGGGAGGGCTCCTGTGCGAGCGCCCTTGCGATCACCACCCTCTGCTTCTCACCGCCGGAGAGGGAGGTGATCCGCTTGTCGCGGAGGTCCCAGGTCCCGGTGCTACGCATCGCCCTCTCAACGATGCGGCCGTGTACTGGGCTCTCGAATTCGAACCTACCCAGATGAGGGTAACGCCCCATGGAGGCCACCTCCAGCGCGGTGAACTGGAACTCGTGGAGCTCCTCCTGGGGGACGACGGCGACCATCCTTGCCATCTCCCTCCTGCCGATATCATTGATATCCTTTCCCCGGAGGAACACGCTTCCCCCCTCCACCCTCTCGGACCTGGTAATGCATCTGAGAAGGGTGGATTTTCCCGAGCCGTTGGGCCCCAGTATGCCCACGAACTGTCCCTCCTCCACCTTTAGGTCGATCCCCTTGAGAACGGCTGGACCCCCGTTGTAGGAGAAGTTCAGGTTCGATATTGTTAGCATCAGGTCTCCCTCCTTGCGATGAGAAGGTAGATGAAGAAAGCCCCTCCCAGGAGCCCCGTGACGATCCCCAGAGGGATGATCCGGTCAATGAGCGCCCTTGAGGCCAGGTCGCTCAGGATAAGGAACGTTCCTCCAAGGAGGGCGGAGCCCGGGATCAGGATCCTGTGATCCGGGCCCACGACCCTCCTGAGCATGTGTGGGATGATCAATCCCACGAACCCGACGATCCCGACAAATGGAACCGTGATCGCGGTCATCATGGCGGCGACGGCGAGGATGATCAGCTTGCTCTTCTCCACATCGACCCCCAGATGTTTGGCCCCTTCCTCCCCGGCGCTGAACGCGTTCAGGTCCCTTCCGTAAAAGGAGAGCACGATGGCACCGACGACCACCACCGGCGCCACCCATATCAGCTCCGTCCACGTTGAATTACCGCAGGTCCCCATCAGGGAGAAGATCACCTCGGTGGGGTTCTCCACGAAGAAATATATGAGGAAGTAGGTGGCAGAGGTGAGGAACGCGGATAGGGCGATCCCCCCCAGGAGTAGGTTGGCTATCGGCAGGCGGTTCCCCCTTCTTGCGATGGAGTAGGCCAGAAACACCGTTCCGAACCCGAATATGAAGCTCAGCAGCATACGGGGATACAGTGAGCTTCCCCAACCCATCTGGTTGAAAATTACCTGTCCCAGGACGGTCCCGAAGGCCCCGCCCGCCGAGATGCCTATTATGAACGGGTCCACGAGGGGGTTTCGGAAAAGCCCCTGCATGGACGCCCCGGAGCCTGCCAGGCCCAGCCCAACGAACAGGGCCATAAGCACGATGGGAAGCCTCACCCTGACCACGATGGTGATCCACTTATCGGGGAGGTCACCGGACAGGTGTTCCATCCCCGGAACCATTCCCGCGATGATCCTCGCAATATCCAGAAAGGGGATCCTCTCCGTTCCTATCGAGGTGCCAAGCAGGACGGCGAGGATCAGGGCCAGGGCCAGGCCGGCAATGACAAGGCCCCGGCGGCCGTGCCTCATGCTCCCCCGGCGTATGCGGTTATATGTTCCTGGAACAGCTCCAATCCATCTATCATCCTGGGGCCGGTCCTGTCGACCAGGTCCCCCTCGACGTCGTATACCGCGCCGTTCTTTACCGCCTCGACGTCCTGCAGCCTCTCGTCGGAGAGTATGAGGCTTCGGGATGACGTGGGCCAGGAGGAGCTCTGCGATGTGAATATGATGTCCGGGTCGGCGACGATGATCGTCTCGATCGAGACCGTGATCCCCTTCCCCGAGCCGTCGGTTATCACACAGCGCCCTCCGGCCCTGTCGATCATCCCGCCGGAGAAGGTGGACTCGGTGAGCACCCAGGGATCGGAGGAGCCGTCATAATAGCTGATATGGAGAACTCCGGGTCGATACACGATGGCCGACGCCTCTTCCTCCACGGCATTCAGCCTGATCTCGATATCATCGGAGAGCACACGGGCCCCCTCCTCCAGGTCCAGAATGTCGCCTATCTCAATGATATTTTGGATGATGTCATCCATGCTGGTCGGGTAGACCCGGTACACGTTCAATCCGATGTCCGTAAGCGCCTTGTGGTCGTCCCCGGTGACATCAAGCGTCCAGTCCATGAAGATGATATCGGGCTCGGCCGCTATGATCGCCTCCATGTCCATTCCATCCCATGAGAAGACCCTCTGGAGCCCCTGTACCCCGTCCGGGTGATCGGACGTGTCGTCACAGGCCACTATCAGATCCCCTCCGCCGATCGCGAATACCAGTTCGGTGAGGGCAGGGGATAGGGTGATCACCCTCTCCGGCGTTCCATTGAGGTATATCGTATCCCCCATGTCGTCGGTGAATTCCAGGTCTCCATCCGTCTCAATATCCACGCATCCCGATATCGCCCCGATCAGGATCGGGACCAGCAGGACCATCGCAGTCCATTTTCCATTCATTTTCCTCACCGTTATCCAAGTTTTAATGTTATTAAAGTAAACTTGAAATATTTAAAGTGTATTTTAGAACAGTAGAGGTGAGGGATATTTAAGGTTATCCTGCCCGGAGGGCGAACATATGGAGATATTGAGGAAAAAGAGTGTATCGACAAGGATGTTGATACTTCTGGAGATCGTCGTCAACAGGAAGGGATCGATGCGGCAGATCGCAGATGGTGTCGGCATCACACCGCAGGCCGTATGGGATTATCTGAGGAGGATGGAAGCGGAGGGTACGGTTGTGATGAAAGGCAGACTACCAACGGCGACCGTCAAAGGGGTGGATCTCCTCCATCGGAACCTTCTCTCCTTGAAGGGTTTCGTCGATGGATCGGTATCCAGGTTGGCGATCGTGGCATCCACCGATGCCATAGCGGGGGAGCCGATCTCGAAGGGTGATACGGTGAGCCTGGTCATGAGGGACGGGCTCCTGTTTGCGGTCATGGGTGATGACGGCCCATCCGTTGGTACGGCCCAGAACGGCTGTAGGAAATGGGATATGGTGACGATATCCAACCTGCGTGGGGTCATGGAGATGAAAAAGGGAGATCTGCTCCTGATAGAGATTCTCCCCGCGAGGTCTGGAGGAGGGGCCATGAGGGTGAAGGGAGGTTCACTGATAGATGAGTTCCATTCGTTGGTGCCGCAGAAAGGAGGAAAGGAGCCCCGCTTCGCTGCCGCCGACCTAGAGGCCGTCGCCCTGGCCAAACGCTCGGGTATCGAGGGATATCTTGAACTCCCCAACTGGGAGATGCTGAGGGACCATCTGGATCGGGGGGTTGATATGATCGTAATAGGGACCCCCCATACAATCGCTATCTATCTGTCCCACCTGGAAGAGGAGGAAGGGGATATCAAATGGGAAAGGAGCCGGATCCCGGGCGTCGCATCCGCTGAATCCAGTAGATAGAACCTATTTATTTCAAAAGACCAATCCCCTCCCATGTATCTCAGGGGTTTCAGGTCCGCATTAGGCCTGATGGGCATCCTGCTCGTTCTGCTGTTTGCACAGGCCGCCGCAGGTGTGGAGCTTCCGGAGACCCAGAACACGTTCTCCGATCTGGACCTCCTTTACAACGGGACCGCTCACGATTACAAGGCCCTTGATGTCGGAGATGAGTACGTATTCGAGGATATCGTGTTGGACTCGATCCTGTCCGATCAGGAGACTATTGTGTACTTCCTGTCCACGGGCCAATCCACCTACGGGCCCACGCTGATATATCCGGGCGACCACACATCCCTGTTCAGCAAGGGCGCCCAGGTTAGGGTCCGGGTTGAGATAATACGCGATCCTGCCAACGAGACGTGGGAGGCCGCCGAGGCCGACATCCTTGGCGTCCAGGTGATCAAGGAGGCCGCGGAGCACAGGATAGACAAGGAGAAGATATCAATATTCAGGTTCAACATAGACAGTGAGTGGATCCCAGACGAGCTGGAGACCCCGTGGGGGGAGTTCGGCATAATGCTCGTCCTGTGGTCCATTTCAACCGTTCTCCTCTGGCTTGTATTCCACAAGGTCGTTCTGGTGATCGCCAGTAAGACAAAGACCAATCTCGATTTCAAGATCTTCACCATCATCAGGGTCCCGTTC
>CBDVER010000128.1:0-5215 GCA_965373055.1 uncultured Thermoplasmata archaeon | reverse complement strand
GAATTTCTTACCGGATAGGTAATAATAGGCCCCCGATATCTAGTGGTCCTGAAAAGATCTGGGAGTGAGCACATGAAGGTCAAGATGAATCCAAAGAGATGGGGCGCAGTGGCAGTTGTATCGCTTCTGATCTTCGGAGGGTTATATCTTATCCTCATGACCGGGGACGACTCACTTGTTACGGGGAAAGCGGGCCTTTCTGACCTCCTCGATTCCAGATCGGAGAGGATAGAGGGCGCTCCCACGGCTGCAGTAACAAGCGACTGTGCTTTCTACTCCATGATCACCACGCCCGTCTGTGAGTATTACGATAACGATCGGGAGCTTCAGGTATCTCCCATGCTCGTCTATTACGATCAGCCGGACATACCCTCGAACCCCGCCAACGACTTTCTGGACCACTACGGATACGAGGAGCTGATCCAGGTTGGTGACGTGGTGGGCCTCAGCCACGACCCGGGTACCACTTACAGGGGAGGACAGAAGGTCGTATCCATCGCTCTGGCCGAACATTACTGGTCGGCATCGGATGGGGCCGTTCTCGTAGAGCGATCCGAGGAGGCATACGGCGACTCCATGTACGGCGCCCTGCTGGCCACCTATGTGAACATACCGGTGATCGTTGCCGACAGCCTGGACTCCCGGGTCGTATCCCTTCTCGAGGGCCTGGGCGTCAAGTACACGATAGTCTGCGGGGACATAGATGGATACGGAAAGGTGATGAGGTTCGACACGGAGGAGGAGGCCCAGGAGATGACTCTCGACTTCATCAGGCACAATGAGGGCTTCAACACAGAGCCCAGGTACCTGACCATGGCCAATCCGATGGACGCACTTGAGCTCCGGTACGAGATCGTGGACCAACTTCACCTCACGGATGAGGTATTTCATATCTATACTCCAGGCGGAGGGGCATATGCGGGATTGGAGGAGATCGGGGAGGGCGTGGATTACGACTACGTCGTTCCCGACACCGTGAGGAACGGGATCCTCAGGTTCGACCTCACCTTCAAACCCCACGAGCAGGATGAGATCGACGGCGAGAGGATATACTGTTTCGTATTCTACGAGGACCCGGATAACGGATGGGAGCAGAAATACTACATGGGAACGTGTGCGGGTGTGAAGGACGGGGCTTACGAGACCGTTCACTTCGACGTCCCCGTGCTGGGTGCAACTGGAAACTACAGGTTCCACGTCGAGGGGCGTAACACCTACGAGGTGGGCTCGGGCAACCTCCTGCTAAAGACCCCGGTCCCATTCGTGCTGGAGGTACAGCTGGACGCGCTGACCTCACCCGTATATCCCAACATGGAGATGCTATCGGCCGTTGCCCCGTACCAGTGCGGATACCACAAAGGAGTACTAATGTCCAAGGAGGAGTATGCCCTGCAGTATCCACAGCTGGAGAACGAGACGGGAGCGCTGGAGCCTGCCGTGTTCGAGTCGGCACACGAATACGTGAACGAGCAGGCCTGGATGGTGAAGGATGACCAGCTCCTGCTGCTTGCGAAGATGGCAGGCATCGAGGAGCCCGAGACCGTTCTGACCGATACCGATGTGCTTGTGGACATGGCCGACCAGCTCTACAACGATCCGGTCTACGTTTCAGTGGTGGCGGACACCAACATGATCCCGCACTACTATCACACGAGTGGATCGCACCCCTCCGAAGGCTGCGGTCAGGCGGGTGACATCATCTACGCGGACATCGACATGGACAGGGAGAACCCGCGGATCGACTTCGGCGGCGGGAGGATATCATCCGAGGTACAGGACATGGAGCTGCCCATTGGGAGGTTTGCCGGGTACGATGTGATGGACGTCTCCGCCCTGATCGCAAGGAGCTTCTTCTACAATGATATTATCGATAACTACGTCGGCCACGGCCAGGACTCCGACAAGGTGTGGAAGGACAACGGCTATGTGTTCCTCGGGTCCAAGATGCCCGTGGAGACCATGTACGGCACATATGTGAGGCAGGTGTCCGATATGATGACCGCTGGAAACCTCGACGTTATCGGAACCACCGAGGAGAGGTCGGATTACAAGCTGGCCCACCAGTTCCAGGAGGGGTCCAACTACATCTTCGGAGGCGTCCACGGGAATTTCTACTGGTACGTCCCCCAGTGTCATATCGACGCGATATCGGGGGGGTCCGCATATGACGTCACCAACGTCCTGGACATGTCCATGGGACCATCGACGATGTTCCTCGTATCCTGTATCACGGGAAGGATCGACGGATTGACCCCCGAGAACTGCCTCTCCATGGCCTACATGCACATAGGGACGACCTCGTACGTGGGCGCAACAAGATCGACCCTTGGATGGATAGACCCCGGCCTGGAGTTCGACATGAGGCCCTTCGAGCCCGAGGGGGCCGTCCTCCTTTCGGAGCTCTATCTGCAGAACCTCCTGGAGGACCAGGATGTGGGAATGGCGCTTCGCGATGCGAAGAACCTGTATCTCTATACCGACCTTGCCAGCGGGGCCATAGGGGAGGAATCATACATCATGGTACAGCATTACGTCCTCTACGGGGACCCCGCATTCAACCCCTACGAACCATAGAGATTGCAAGGGGATATATATCCAATCGCGATTGCACCATGATGAGCGTGCCCTGGGGTGAGATCGCAGCGATAGCAACGGCGGTAATGTGGGCCGTCTCCTCAACCCTGTTCGCCCTGAGCACGAGAAAACTGAGCCCGAACGTCGTCAACAGGATCAGGCTGATAGGCGCCCTCGTATTCATCGCAGTGCTTCATTTTCTCCTGTTTGGAGATCTCTTTCCGGAAGGGGCAACACCATATCAATGGCTGATACTGGGGTTATCGGCGATCATTGGACTCGTGATCGGTGACACCTTTCTGCTGAAAGCATACGTGATCATCGGCCCCAGGATATCCATGCTCCTGATGTCACTCACGCCGATCGTGACCACCGCCATCGCCTGGATATTCATGTCCGAACACCTGTCACCATGGAAGGTGTTCGCCATCATCATAACGATCTCCGGCGTGGCGTGGGTGGTTATGGAGAAGAAGGATAAAGGCCATATCTTCAAGGTAACTCCAAAGGGCATCCTCTTCGGCATTGGGGCGATGGTAGGGCAGGCGATCGGGCTGGTGCTATCCAAGGAGGGGATGACCGGAGATTATCCCGCGCTCTCTGCGACCTATATTCGAACGATATGGGGCGTTGTTGCGATATGGCTGGTAACGTTCTCCATCGCGAATACCAGGATAACTTTCAGGGCGATGAGGGACCTAAAGAGTATGAAATACGTCACCCTCGCCACCATCTTTGGCCCCTTCCTGGGGATATATCTCTCCCTGGAGGCCGTCAAATATGCGCCCATCGGTATTGCGTCAACCCTCATGGGCCTCGCGCCCCTGTTCATTATCCCGATCTCGTTCTTCGTTTTCAAGGAGAGGATCACATCAAGGGCCGTGGTCGGTACTTTGATAGCTCTTGCCGGAGCCTCGCTGCTGGTCCTTTTCTAGGGACTTCGGCCCCGGACTACCTGTACTCCTGACACGCCTGACAGTAGTGGCGGTTGAAATCCGCCACGTACTGAAGTGGCTGGCCGCATTCCGGGCAGTTCCGGACAACGGCCTGAACGGTCTCTGCCTGAACAGGTGTGCTTTTTGATCTGGTCATGAAGAAAAAGAGGCCGGCACCGATCGCGATCACGGCAAGGACGCCAACGATGATAGGGATGATGGGAAGTTCTCCATCCGAACTGCTCTCAGGGTCTTCCGGAGTGGGTTCTTCCCCCCCCTCCTTGATCACGGGAGAGATATCACCTCCAGGCAACGTCACGGAGCCGTCGAGGGCGATGGTTACCGAAAAGGGCTCCACCACCCGCTTCTCCTCAAGCTCCAATATGCACTGATAATCCCCGGGTTTGATCCCATCCGAAAAATGCGCATAGCCACTTGAGTCGGTCATCTTCGTGTAGCTGTCATCGTCGTTGTACAATGTGGCAAGCGCATTGCTCACAGGGGAATCGTCATCGTACAGGAACGGGCCGATCCTGGGCGTTATCGACCTGTACGTCACGAAGGCCGAGACCTCATCTTCCGGGCTTGATAGGCCCAGATCGTCCTTAACGACCAACGTGAAAACGTATTCGTCCTCGCTGTTGGGGGTGAACGACGGCTCATCTGTGTAGTCATCCTCCAGCGTTACGGTATGGCTTGTACAGGTCCACACATATTCCACGATGGTACCATCCGGGTCGCGGGACCCTGTTCCATCCAGTGTCACGGTATCTCCCGCGTAAGCATCCAGATCCTCCCCCGCATCCGCTATCGGCGGTGAGTTGACCGTGGGGTTGATCACATCCACGGTGACCTCGCTGATGGAGGACCATTCGTTATCGTCATCTTTTACCCGCAGCGTGAAAAGATGTTCGCCCTCCTGCTCCGATGTAAAGGATGGTGTCGGGCCGTCATCGTTCTCGAGCGTCACATATCCGTGGGAGGTACAATCCCAATCCCACTCCGTTATCGTTCCGTCCGTATCGTGGCTTTCCGTCCCGTCCAGATATACCACGTCTCCCAGGTCCATTGACTGGGTGGGACCGGCATCTGCAACGGGAGGGACATTCTGGACCGTGGAACCACGTGTCACTATCCAGGCGTCCGCGCCTCCCTCCCATGCGCATGCGGCGAGGTCGAGGTTCCCGTCCCCGTCCCAATCGCCGAAGTTGGCGCCGTAGGCGGTTCCCCCAACGATCAGCCTGTTGTCTCCGGTGAATATCTCGATCCAGCCGGTGGGAAGGTCGTTTATGAACAGCTGGGCGATCTCATCCCTGTCACCTGAAACGATGAGGTCCGGCTTTCCGTCGTTGTTCACATCTCCCAGTTCAACCTGGTCGTAATCCCCGCCCGTATCGGGGAGGCCTGCGGATGCATCCGTGCAGGGGAACCCCTGGAGGTTGGTGGTCCCCTCGCCCAGCCATACCTTGATGCCCTCCGTTCGAGTGCCGTAAACGACGTCGTTGTTCCCGTCGCCGTCCAGGTCCTGGACCTTTATGCCGAAGCCGTTGTCCGTCTCCTTGAAGTCCACCTGGTTCCAGTTCCTTCCCGCCACCTGTATGTACATCATCACGTTGGTAGAACCCTGATATGGTGTGGCGACAACATCGAGAAGCCCATCGTTGTTGAGGTCCCCTATGCCCACACCGCCAACCTCCAGATTCCCG
>CBDVER010000127.1:0-5307 GCA_965373055.1 uncultured Thermoplasmata archaeon | reverse complement strand
ACTGGAACATCAATGGTATTCACAACGACTAGGGAGCAACTGCCTTCCGAATATCCCCCCCGACCCTCGCTGATCGATAAATCCACGATGTATTCTCCCACATCGTTATTTTCGGGTATCCCCGAGATGGTTGCATTTAACTCATCTATGAGAAGCCAATCAGCATCAGAGGTTATATCCCATTCCGGAACCAGGTCCACTGGGTCGGGGTCCATCGATGTGAATTTGAATTCAAAGTAGGAGTCCTCGATGGCCTCTTCAATGGCCTCTGTTGTTATCTGCGGGTCATGGTTTCCCTGCCATCTGAAGTATGGATAGGACCTGTTCTGTACCTGGTCCCAGATCGTATCGAAGTTCCACCCTGCAAATGTGTAATTTACAAGAAGCGAGGCGGTATCGTTCCCCGGGTTGATGTGATTCCCCATTCCGGACCCGTTCCACGATCCTCCGGTCTCGTTGTTCCAGTGGACGTTCGTGACCGTCCCCTGGTTGTCCCCGACGAATCCTCCAACGAAATTGGTTCCGTTCACCACTCCTGTCGAATAGCTGTTTGCGATGTTCCTTCTGCTGAATCCGGCAAAGCCTCCTACCTTGGTGATACCTGAAACATCCCCGGTAGAGTAGCAGTTCGTGATCCGGGCGTTCGTGGAATAGCTGTAGAGGCTGCCGATGAAACCGCCTACCTCCTCGGTTCCCTTTACATCACCGGTTGAGAAGCATTCGGATACGGCATCATAATCCGTGTACCTGGCGATGAAACCGCCGACCCACTTGTTTCCCGTCACTTCTCCAGCTGAGGAGCATCTGATCACCTTTCCCCCGCAGGAGGCCGCAAAACCTCCGGCCAGTTCCTGGCCGGAGACATCGACATCTGCGTGACAATCCTCGATCAGGCCGCCGCCTCCATATGCGATCAGGCCGCCCACGACCCGATCGCCCGTTATCACGCCTGTGCTCGTGCAGTTGATGATCGTGGACCCCCAGGACTCCGAATACCCCATGAGCCCACCAGCATATCCAGTTGAGGTTATATTGATGATAGTTGTGCAGTTTCCGATACCTCCGCCCCATCCCTCATACCTTCCAACCAGTCCCCCTACATCATATCCCACCGTCATGTTCCCTTCGTAATGACATGACTCGATATAGTTCCCTGAAAAAGTACCCGCAATTCCTCCTGCGCTGGAGCCATTCTGAATATTGGCCGTTGATGTGCAATTGGTGATGTTCTTTCCATAGAAATGGCCCACTATACCCCCAATATGACTAGATCCGTTCAAAAGGGCGGAGGAGTGGCAGTTCTCCATTTCCCACCTGGACATATAACCGACGATCCCTCCGAGGGTGCCCCTGCCTGTGACCGATCCCGAAGAAGTGCAATTTGTAAGGTTTCCCCAGATGTAACCGGCGATCCCGCCTGCCACGCCCCAGTTGGCCATCACGGCAGCATCCGACGTACACCTTGTGATGTTCCTCTCGGAAAAACCGACGACCCCACCCACAGATATGTTTCCTATCACGTACCCGCCACCGTGACAGCCTTCGATATGTCCAGATACCAGATGGCCAATAATTCCTCCGACCGTATCATTGCCCCTCACGGTGGCATTGGATGAGCAGTTGAAGATCGATCCCGCATAGTTGTATGCGACTATCCCTCCGACGTTATTTGTGCCGTTTACGGTCCCCGAGACCGAGCAATTCTCGATCCTTCCTGAATTGAAACCGACCATTCCGCCAACATAATACCAGCCGGTTGTGTTCACATTCGCCGTGCAGTTGTAGATAAGGCCGCTGTTGGTCGAAGTAAAGCCGCCTATGACCCAGTCAGATGTATTTGATCTCATATTACAGCTTGAATTGGTGATCCTGCCACGGTTATTGCCTGCAAATCCACCGGTATCATACCCCCTACCGTAGACCCATCCGGAAGATGAGGACCCGTCGATGGTCCCCCAGTTCTCCCCGACGATCCCCCCGGTGTAGTACCCATCATTCCATACCCTCCCATCGGTAGAACATCCAGAAATATCGTCCCGGTTCACTCCTGCGATCCCACCTGCAGAGCCTTTGTTATAGATCGTTCCGTTGAAGCTGCAGTCGGTGATCCAACCGTTTACATTGTCCCCTGCAACGCCGGCAATTACACCACCTGCTCCCATCTTGTGGTGGAGGTTACCTTCGAAACGGCAGTTCGTGATCGATCCACCGTCGTTCATCGCTGAGATACCTCCCACCGGAGTATAGCCTGCAACATAAGAATCCTTCAAAGTGACGTTTTTTACAATGGACCCGGAACCTGTCAATCCGAAGAAGCCTGCATGATCCCTGGAATATGTATAGGGTCTATTGACATTGAGTCCGGTTATGTTCTTTCCGTTACCGTCGAAGGTTCCGGTGAACGGGAGGTTGTAATTTCCTATTGGATTGAAACCATTCCCTCCGGACCAGTTCTGAGTTTCACTGGCATCGATATCGTTCATGAGAACGTAGTGGGCGCCCCGGTTCGATCGAACGCTCTGCAGTTCGGAGAGCGTCGTCACCTGATACGGGCTCTGGGCCGATCCATTCCCCCCGGAAAACCCCGAGACATTTCCGACAGGAAATACGAGGTCACCCTCCTGGATCGAATCGATCAATATAACAAAGCTTGATATCATCATAACGGCAAGGATCAATGAGCTGAGTCTTTTCATAAGCATTTGCGGGCCCCCACGAGTAACTACAGGCAATTATTTTGATTAATAAGTATTGATATCGGTTCGTAAGAGTGGATGAGGGTGGACTGCACCCCAAACAGCGGACACTATGATCAGCTATGATCACATTAATTGGCATAAGGAAATTTAATTAATATTTGTTAACACTACTGCCCATGTAGAGTGGGTTTATGAAATCCTGGATAACCACCATTGGGCCATCTCCATTCGCGGTCATCAACACGTTCTGGGCAGCCGCGGACAGGGACGATTGGGTGCCGGATCGTATATATCTTGTTTACAACGACTATACCAAAGAGTTCCTACCAGGGATCTCTGCCGTGATGGAGAGGATCATTTTAGAATATGGCGGGGATAGGCCGGAGATATACTGCAAATGCGTGGATGAGAACGATCTTGCGGGTGTTTTTAAAACGTACGAGGGGATAATCTCACAGGAGAGGGAACTGGGAAATGAGATCGCCATCGACATTACTCCCGGAAGGAAATACATGTCCGCTTTTTCCCTGTATGCCGGATTGAAGGATGGAACGATAGACAAGATCTACTACATCCACATACGTGGAAGGAAGTTCATGAACCTCCCGTATCCGCTCATTCCAACGCCTTACTGCAACCTTGAGGATATAGTTTCGATAGGGGGCGTTCACCAATGATCGTCTCCAGGGATCTCCTTATCCCGATCATCAATAAAGAGATAAGAGAGGGAAGGACCCACTTCGAGGTGTTTGAAGGGTGGAGATCGGATGATCCTCTTTTCAGGGGGGATTATAAAAATGGCGTTGTGTTGGTGGATTCCATCACAAAGAGGGGGTATCGATCGCTGATGCCCAGGGAGCGGGAGATACCGGATTTCCAGGAGCTCATACAGAAGGTCCTTCAGGCCAGTGGTGTGATCGATCCCGGCCTGTTATCGGGATACCGGGAGAGGTTCGATGAGATCGTTCAGGACGAGGAGCCCTTCAGGAGGAACACCCGGTTCTACTACGATACGAACGCGCTCATGAACAACTATTTTTTCCTCTTCAGGGAGATGATCCCAAATTTCACGAAGAATGCGTCTCACAATACCTCACTGGGCGTTGTGGCGGAGCTGGAGGATATCTTCGATAGGAAATTGAAAGGGCAGTATTTCCCGGACCATTTCAAGGCTGTTTATGGGAACGACGACGAGATCTTCTACAATCAGCCGAACCTGTCCGGAAGGTTTGCAAGGCTCGCCTATCCGGAGATCGAGTACCTCAAAGATAAGCTCAGGGCAAACATCCTCACAGATGATGGGGTGGGGGACCGCAATATATTGAGCGCATTCGTTCACGACAGCGGTAAATACAATCTGGAAGGGGTGGTGGTCACCAACGATGGGATAATGGGGGAGAGGGCGGAGAAGAGAATGGGGTCGTGGCTGGTGAGGTTTGAACTCGACAGGATCGAGAGGCTGAAAACGAAGTTGGAGTACTTCATCGAGGCGATCTACAGGGCGTCGGTGATCTACGGCAGGGTTGCGATCAATGATAATATCGTCGTGAGCGGCCTCTGGGTCGGGAAGAAAATTGAGGATTGGAACGACAGATGCATCAATATCGAAAGGTGCAATGAATGTGATGTTAAGAAGATCAGGAATATACTGAAGGTGATCCCTGATGAGTTCTACGGGAAGGGATACTATTCCTGAGAATGGAATTGAATTGAACCCCGCCCTCCCGAAGTACGGCTCTGAAGGGAGCGGTTGGGTACAACCACTCATTCACATCCAAATGCGCAAATAACTGAAGTTCCTCCGAAAGCTCCCCATTATCTTCCCTTTCATAGTATTGGTGTCATTCATGAATATGAATATTTCAAAGATAACCATACCTCTTTAAAAACCTTCTAAGACCTTTATACTCGCTATCTCGATCAAGGATACACAATACCTTGACCTTTGGTCTATCCACCAGATAGATTATCCTTTTCTCTTTACGACCATCTTCAAATCTTATCCTGAAAAGAAATAGTCTATAGCCCTTGATCCTTTTGAACCTATATGGATTTATTTTTAAGAGTAACAGTTTATCTCTTATCAATGATCTCGATCCATCACTCAGATCATCGATCTGTTCAAGGAAATAGTTCGAAGGTATTATCTCATATTCCCTGTCGACCTCATTTGAGTTTTTCGAATAGCTCTTTTTCGGTTCCATAAAGATCTTCCTTTTCCGTGATCTCGACCAGCTCCCTTACAAGCTTCAATTCCACTGAGGTCAGATCGGGTTCCTCAAAGAGTTTTTCTCTTAAAACCTCCTTGATAAATTCCTGAATGGAACCGTATCCATGTTCATCCGAATATCTCCTTGTCAATGCAAACAATTTATCCGGAAGTCTCAGGTTTATCTGGGCACCCATGGTGCCATATGGTTCCATATGGTACTTAATGGTTTCCTGAACCTTGTAGGTCAGGTCTTCAACGAGCTCGGAGTATCCAGATATTTCACATAACCTGTTTCCTCGATCAGCTTCAACAGGTCCTCTTCATTCTTTCAGACGCTTTTTCTTCTTCTCGGGCAGGCGAAGATAGTTGCCATCTGACACTATGCTCTTTCCAATT
>CBDVER010000126.1:0-5355 GCA_965373055.1 uncultured Thermoplasmata archaeon | reverse complement strand
CCCCATGGAGGAGGTCATCAACGAGTTGTCATGTGTCTTCTCAAGGACCGCCTCAAGCCTTTCGTCCCCCAGCGTCAGCTCCCATCCCACCTCCCTGCACAGCCACCCAGCGATCCTCTCGGGGTGATATACGGAGGCGTCCCCGCCGGGGATGCCGAAGGGCTCAAGGTGTGACGTACGGACGTACCCTTGATGGTCCACCCACATGGATTCACCCCCCCACGGCCTTCCATCGTCGCCATGGCCCACGCCGTCGACCACGACGCATCCCATCGAGGGAAGGTCCGCATCGACAAGGAGGGATGCCCCGTGTGCGTGGTGATGTTGGACCCTTACCAGATCGACCCCCTCCTGCTTCGCCACCTCCGATCCGTACCTTCCGGTATTGTATCTCGGATGGAGGTCCACCCCGACGGCCTCGATGTCGCCCACGCCGAAGAGGTACCTCATCCTGCCACTGCTCTCCCTGAGGTAATCCATTACCGAGGGGTGTCTGGTATTGCCGATGTAGGGGCTTGTGAAGACCCGCCCCCCCCGGGTGACGGAGAGGGAGACGTTCCTCTCGGCCCCCAGGGCCATCACCTTTCCGGTGAACGGGATGGCCAGGGGGTCGGGGATGAGGCCCCTGCCCTTCCTGATAGGGAACGAGTACATGTCAAAAGGCCCCGCCCTGCGGACCGCCGAGCCGGCTGGTGGGTGCGGGACCACGACGGAATCATCGCACCTTGCCGTGATCTCCCTGTTGTGGACCAGGTAGCCGTCCGCATCCAGGTCCGAGATATCCTCCAGCTCCAGGGCCATTGGCTCCCCCGGGAGGTTTCCGGATGTCATCACCACCCACGGGTGGGGGAAACCAACCTCGGATAGGGCTGAGAAGAGCAGGTGGTGTCCGCCCGAATATGGGAGGTAGATGCCCACGTTGCCCAGTTCCGGTGAGGCGAGGTCAAGCCCCTTTTGCGCCCATTTTGGCGCATCGGGCCGTTTCTCCATCAGGACGATGGGCCGTGCAGGTGATGAGAGTATCCTGCGCCCCTCTTCGGACGATCTCACGATCAGATCGGCCACCTGGAGGTCCCGCACCATCAGCGCAAAGGGCTTGTACGGTCTCCCGTACCAATCCCGGAGCCCCTCTAGCTCGGATGGTGCACAGCATATGTGCATGCCCCCCCACCCTTTCATTATGATCCTCCCGCCCCTCCTTATCTCCCCGGCCGCGCCGAGGAACGCATCCCATCCCGAGGCGCGTTCCTTCATATCCCTTCCCAGGTATGTATAGGCCGGCCCGTCCTCTCCGCAGGATATGGTCTGCGCATGGAACCTCCTGAAGGCGGGGTCCCCGTATTCGTCCGAGCAGCTGGCACACAGGTCGAAGGGCTCCATCGCCGTCCTCTCCCTGTCGTAGGGCAGCGATCGGATCGCAGTGTATCTGGCCCCGCAGTCCGTGCAGTTCGTGAAGGGGAATCGGTACCTCCTGTCATCCGGGTCGAACATCTCGTCGAGACAGCCCTGGCAGGTCGCCGTATCCGGGGGGAGGGATGAATCCATGCTGCCCTCCCTCGATGGGGTGATGCCGAACCCGGCAGGCACCTCCATGTTGAGGTCGGCCCAATCCATCTCCCTGGGATCGACCCCCTCGATCCTGGCCATGGGGCCGAGCTCCTCTTTTACACCCTTTAAAAAGCTTTCAACGTCCATATCAACGCCGATGGTCACATGGGATCCATCGTTCCGTATGAACCCTCTGCATCCCATCCTGTCCGCCGCCCGCTTGACCGATGGTCTGAATCCGACCCCCTGCACGACACCGGTGATATGGATAAGCCACATGTGGTTCTCCCTTCAGATCCCAAGCGCCTTGATCAGATCCTGCACCCCTTCTCCCGTTTTCGCATTGGTGATCACCACCTCCGCACTGGGTTTGACCGTCCTGGCATCGGAGACAAGGATGTTCACATCCACCTCCATTATCGTGGCCAGGTCGGACTTGTTGATGACGATTATGTCCGCCTCCTTGAAGATCAGGGGATGTTTTCTCACCATGTCGTCCCCCTCCGTTACGGATATGACCACGATCCTGCTGTCGGTGCCGAGCGGGAAATCGGCCGGGCAGACGAGGTTCCCAACGTTCTCTATGAAGAGGACGTCTATGGACCCGAGGTCGATCCCCTCCAGGGCGTGTTCGGTCAGGTGCGCATCCAGGTGGCACTCCTTCCCGGTGTTGAGGCTGACGGCGGGGATGCCCAGGGCGCTGATACGTTTGTAATCGTCATCTCCCATTACGTCCCCCAGAACCGCCCCACATCTGATCCCCCTCTGTCCAAGTGCTTCACAGAGCCTCTGGATCAGGAGGGTCTTGCCAGAGCCGATGGAGCCCATCAGGTCAAATGACCTGACATCAGATCTGCCCAGCAGATCGTGGTTCTCCGCCGCCAGCTTCCTGTTCGCCTCGAGAAGGTCCTTCTCCATGTCTATTGGCATCACCTGGTGCATGAACCCCTTATGTTGAGGTGGGATAAGGCTGTTTCTCCCCGAAAACGGGGTGCTACGGGTAAAAATATTGGCTTTTTCCATCTCCGTTTGCTGTAGGATCGCCCCAATTACCCCTCTCATATTCCCGATTTCCAATATTATACTAGGAAACCTAATAAATAATGGTAGCTCTATTATCTTGACCGACTAGGCGTGCTGTTGGCGCGCTGGGGAACTTAGAAGGGTCAACGGGACATATGGAGACCATTCTATTGGGAGGCAAAGGATATGAGAAAGACCTTGGGGTTGTTATTTATAGTGATGCTTATGCTGACCGCCCTCCCCTTCTGGGCTGAAGGAGAGCCCACAAGGGAGGCAGATGTTAGTTTGACCGGGCTTGTCATCAACGGTGATGTTGGCCCCGGAGGGGAGTACGAGGTGGGAGCCCACACGCTGTTTGCCACCCTGGATAACGTGGGAAACGAATCATATAACGGGATCATCGAGTTCAACGTGAAGGTAGCCTACGATGGGAACGCCACCCTCTATGAGGAGTACACCTACATAACTCCCGCACCGATACTGATAGACGCAGAAGGCCAGAGGATGATCGAATGTGGTGAGGTCCTCTTCGAGGAGGACATATTTGATATCCTCGTGGAGGCCAACCTCTCGGGGAACTTCACCTCCCTGGATGACACCTTCATATTCATGGACGTCCTGGACCTCTCCATAGAGAACTTTTTCATAGACCCGGGCACGGAGATCCTCAAGGGAGACGTGCTGACGCCTCTTGCGAACGTCACCTACCTGGGGAACCAGCCAAATTGGATCGACATCATCATGGTCAATCTGAGCATATACGATGTCGCGGCCGATACGGAGGTATACAATGACCTCCTCGACAGCTTCAGCCTGGGCTCACAACAGCAGCCGGGCGACTACTTCATAGTATCAGGGTTCGACACGTGGACCGTATCGTCCAGTGGGACACACAGAGCCGTGTTCAACGTCACCTACGACACGTACGATCTTGAGAACAACGTCGATGTGGTTGAGTTCGAGGTATCATGGATCCCCGCCATAGAGGGATATGTCAACACCACCGGCGGCACCCCGTTGATCGGCGTGATCGTAGAGGCGTCAAAGGGAAATTTCTCGGCCCTTGCCATGACGAATGAGACCGGATATTATGCGATATATGACCTGGAGGAAGGGTCATATACTCTGAACTTCTCCAAGGCCTGGGTGATGCCCTATGATGAGGCGATCGCTGTAGTTGCCGGGGATACCCTGATGTTCAATGCAACCCTGACCCCCACGGACAACTGTGGGCTCAGGGGCACTGTAACGCTCCCAAGCGATCTTCCCGCCGAGGGAGCGGTCGTGACCGCATCCCTTGTGGGAGGCGGCATGGATACCGCGACCACGGATGATACCGGGCTCTACGAGTTCATGGACCTCGTGGCCGGGACCTACGATATGATGGCAACGCTCGCCGGATACGGGGACGGCCTGTATACCGATATCCAGCTGATACCGATGATGTGGAACGAGCAGGATATGGAGCTTGGGGAGCTGGCCTTCACGGCCTCCGTGGAGCCACCCGAGGGGGAGCCCGGTTTCGCCGTCGGTGACGACATCATTGTTACGTTCTCCAGGCCACTGGACCCGACGTCGGTTGGAACGGAGACACTGATGCTGAGGAACATGCAGAACGGGACCATTGTATCCGTTGAGTACTCGTTCTCGGAGGACAACACCATCGTGACCATCTCGCCCATCAACCTTCTGGCGAACGGAGTGGATTACAGGGTGGAGGTGACCTCTCTTATCATGGACGTGAACTCCAATTCCTTCAACGGGCCGTTCTACTCAAACTTCACCACCGAGAGCGGAGTTACAACGATCGGTGTGAAGGAGCGGTACCCCACGGCAGGAGGAAGCGAGATACCGGTGGACACCGAGATAAGGGTGATATTCCCGGAGGCAATGGATGGGAGCACCATAGACGAGGATACCTTCTACCTCATGAGGGGAAGCATCAGGGTCCTTGCAACCGTCGAGTACTCCGCGGTCGACTACACCGCAACTATCGTTCCCACCTATTCGCTTGAGTACAGCACCACCTACACGGTGATGGTAGAGGAGACGATAGAGCCCCTCGATGAGTTCAAGGATTTCATCGGGGACTCCTGGGTGTTCAACACCGCGCCAGTGGTGACCACGGGGAGCATACAGGGTTTCGTCAAGGATGAGAACGGAGACGCCTTTGCCCCCTATCTCGTGAAGATCACGCTGACCGAGGTCGATGCGGCCGATGGGATCGATATTCCCCTACAGGCTACAGGCGAGTTCAGGTACGAGAACCAGATCACCGAGGGCGACTACGAGCTTCTGATCGCGGTGGATGGCTACGATGATGTGTTGAAGGCCTTCTCCATCGTTCCGGGGCAGGTCATAAACTTTGAGACCATATCCATGGAGGTGGAGAGCGAATCGGGTGAGGATGATAAGGTGCCCATATGGGTGATCTTCCTCATCGTTGCCGTGGTGGTCATATTCCTCTTCTGGGTGATCTACCTGATGATGAACAAGAAGGAGGAGCCCGAGGAGGAGGATACCCGCCGCATGAGGTTCGGAGGCGGCCGCGGCCGACAGTACGAGGAGTTCGGCGACCAGCCCATGGAGGGTGAGTTCCTCTGTCCCACCTGTGGTTACGTTGTTGAGGCGGACGAGCCGGACTGTCCCAACTGCGGGTCGGAGTTCGAGGAGGACCTGTTCGAGTGCCCCGAGTGCGGTGCTCAGCTTGGCGGGGATGCTCTGGAGTGCCCCGAGTGCGGGTCCGCCTTCGTGGAGGAGGTCCCGGATGATGAGTACAGCGAG
>CBDVER010000125.1:0-5361 GCA_965373055.1 uncultured Thermoplasmata archaeon | reverse complement strand
GAAGTAGAGAATGAAACCCGACAGATGCAGGATTTTTTCCAAACGAATGAAATGTCTATAGAGGACAGTTAATAATAAGTATCCGATGAACAAATCGAGCCTCCAATGAAGAAAAAGGAAATAATAGAGATCAAGAGCCAAAACATCTATGTATGTGTATATGTATATGTAGTTCTATGGCATCTAAGAACATCTCTATCCGGCAGGATGTCTACGACCATCTCAAGGACCTGCAAAGGGACAATGAAAGCTTCAGTGAAGAGATCATCAGGCTCGTAGGTGAATACAGGAATGACTTTTCAGACATCATAGGGTTGGAAATAAGCATTGACTGGATAGATGTGCAAAAAGAGAGGGAGAAAAGCATGGAGGATGGGCGGCGTGAAGAAATACTTACTTGATACCAGCTTCCTGATAGACCTGATGAAGCGGCACCAAAAAGCTCTATCCACTCATAATATCATCAAAGGAAAGGAGAGCACAAGTGTGATTTGTGCATATGAGCTGTCCAAATACTCGGAAAGTGCCGCCCTGGCCATCCTTAAAAAAGATACGATACCATTCGACAAGACCGACGCTTCAGAGGCCGCGTCGATTTTCCGTAAATTAAGATCCGATGGTGAAATGATCCCCGAGATGGACATCATGATAGCGGGAACGGCCATAAACAGGAGATTGACACTGGTCACACGTGATGAACATTTCAAGAGGATCAAGGAGTTGGACACAGAGTTCTATTGAGATGAAACTTCGTTCCCAACCTTGAGTGATTTTACGATAATGCTTATTCAATTCCCCCTATAAAGCAAGTTAGGAAAGGTCATTAATACACTGCATGAAACCGTTTCCGATCGGAAAGGAAGGTAAGGCCCTAATATGTACAGCATAATTGTTTTAATCGTGTTCCATACCCTTTCGGTTAAGGGAAATTCAGCCAAAAGATCATAGTGATTTTCAAAAAATACCTACTGTCCTAATTAAGAATAGTTAAATTATAATAATAAACTCAGCGAAACCGATCAATTGTTTCATTGGTTCGATCCCCCTCTTTTTTTTGAGCGTTCAAGCTATCAAATATAAACTCGTATCATCGGGCAGGTGTTACCATACGGACAGATCAAACCTAACTTTGAAGGATGGATACGGGCGAGTGTCAAAGTTAGGCTTCTCCCAGCATTGACTTCTCTGGGATCCTGATGAATCGGTAGATTCATCCAACCTTCACCGAAGTATCGGTTCAGATCATATTGGATCCGTCAAATTTGGGATCAGGCCGTGACGACCTTTCCGATAACGATGTTGCCGGAGACCTTCTCCACCCTGATCTTGCACTTCTGCCCCTTGGCAACCCCGGGCACATAGATCACGAACTTCCCCCTCTTGGCAAGTCCATCTCCCTGTTTCCCCACGTCCTGTATCATCACCTCGAGCTCGTCGCCGATGATAACAACGCCCTTCTTATCCTGCGCCTTCAGCCCCTTCTTGACCTTGACAGGGCGTTTCGCACCACAGGCCATGCACTCCACGACCTGGGTCCTCCCCTCCTTTATCAGGTGGGTATCCGGTTTCCCGCACTCCCCGCAGATCACGTACCTGTTCACGTAATCCTCGATCTTCTCGTCCAGCTTGTCCTTTGAGACCTGGGACTTCAGGATCAACCGCCTACCATCCCTGGAGCCGGCCGAACCCAGCTCCCTCAGGATCTGTCCCAGTATGTGCTCCGGCTCCCTTCGGATGGAATCAACGATATCCTGGAAGTTCTTGACAACGGTGTTGCGCCCCTCGTACATTATGTCGGGAGGAGGAAGGCTCCACCTCTGGTGGTCCTTGATCTCATCCTTGGGCATCGCCTCCCATGCTCTGTCGAGCAGGGCTTCGTAATCGTTATCATCCGGCATGACAGCACCGCCTTTAACATCGTCCCATATAGTCCCGATTATATAAAGTTGAGTACACGGCACAAGGTCCTTAGGGGGCATTGAGGTGATCTTTTCCCGCATGGGCCTTATTTCATTTTTCCACTGTATATCCGCCGTTTATGACCCTATTGTTGACATCTTGACCTTTCTGCTGACAGGGGGGCGTGATACCCTTATATCTCCACCCGTGGAATGTATGCACAGGAGGATTAAAACATGAAGGAAAACCACCGGAAGATATTGCTTGGCCTCTCGATCATGATCTCCCTGATCGTCGCATCGCAGTCGATGGATACCACGGTGGGAGGGGAGATGTCCGGCATTGAGGATATTGCCGACCTCGTCATTGGCGATAACGGAGGCCCCACACTGGAGAGGATCTCGCAGAAGGAGGTGGTGGACCTTGGATCGATCATCAACGATCTGGACCTCTCCCCACGGGGAGTGGAATTCAACGATCAACGCACTGGTCATACATTCTACGACAAGATCGAATGTGAGAGGTTAGATGTGGTCCGGGTGCAGAGAGATCTCGCCGCCCCGACGAGGGCGGGCGACGATGAGCAGAGCGTATCTTTCATGGATTATGAGAACGGGTCCCTGCTCTCCCCTCAGGGCGAGATGGTGTCGGGCACTCTCGACATGAAGGCTGTAACCGCCAACAGCGATCTCGTGGACTGGTACAAGCTGGAGTTAACAGATGTTGACCCGAGGGCCAATTCTCCCGATGGCGTTTACAACGTCAGCTTAACGCTGGATAGATACGCCGGGGCGGAGGGGTCCGTTGACGATCTATACGAGTTCAGCCTGGTGGATGACGGCTCCGGCGGGAGCACGTTGGCGGAGGATTATGCGGATTATCTGGGCATCAGCATCCTGTACGTGGATGAGTGGGGGGGCGAGTCATACATGGGCGGGGGTAGGCTATTCTTCGACGACGGGGACGATGAGGATGGGTGGGTCTGGGACGGCGACAACGGCCTGTATCCAGGGGAGAACTGGACGTTGAAATTCGTGACCCCCGACAGCTCCAGGCTAGTGGGAAGCTCCGAGGTGAATTTCTACTATATCGGCATCTCCTGGGGGTACTATATCTCAAATTCGGCCCCTCCGTCCAGGCCCCCCTTCGAGCTGGAATACGATCTCACGGTGGACACATCTATCAGGCAGGATAACGACGGGCACTCGAACGACATGTCCAACGCCCAACTGGAGGCCCCACCCGTAAGCGGGAAGGTGGACTCCATGTACGACCAGGTGGACTGGGTGAAGGTCCAGGGGTCCGATCCCGATATGCTGTGGAACATGACCATCACGGTCAGGAGGGACCGCACGTTCATCGGCCCGTCGGGCGGAGCCTGGTGGGGGGACAACTGGATGAACATCTTTGTGGTCTGGAGGGATCCGGGCGAGGATGGGAACTTCAACACGCCGGATGATGAGTGGGTCCATGCTCACCGCATACTATCCTACTACCTGATCGGGGGCATCTTCGTGGGTGGTGAGTTCCAGACCTTCGAGGGGATACTTGAGAACATCTGGACGGATGCGCCCCCATCCGACAGGCAGGTGTATATCGGGCTCCTGGGCGAGGCGGTCGATATCGAGGTGCAGGATGATGCATGGACGGGGGTATATTCGAGGTACAACACCTGGAGGTCCATATCGGAATACACGATAGAGATCTCCATCATCGAGGAGCAGCTGAACAGCCCCCCGGAGATGATAGATATGACGGTCTCCTCGGATCACGAGCAGAGCGAGGCGGGAGGCCATCTGGCCTCCATATTCGAGATAAGCGTAACGTACGTCGATGAGGATAACGACCCTCCAGGAGGCGTTTACCTCCATCTCGACCCATCCACATCGATCGAGATGATCAATATCACGGCAGTGGAGTTCCAGGAGGATACGTTCGATACGAACTACCGGGATGGGAAGGTCTACAAGGTGACCCTTACGGGAGAGGAGATCGGGGACGATCCACCCATTCACGACATACTGGCCTATGCAATAGATTCCACACAGGAAACATCCATCAGAAGGCCGATGTGGTCCCTGAACCGATACCTTAACGACACCCTGGAGGTGTGGGATGATAGGCCCATTTCCCGGGTTCCGTACCAGGTCATCCCTTCCATGGTGGAGGATTCTAACCCTATCGAGGTCCAGCTGATGGAGCTCGCCGGCGAGGGGCTCTTCAACGACCCGGAGAACGATATCTCGGGATACTGGATATGGAACAACACCCAGGAGGGGTGGGATGAGACCTCCGATACGGACCTTCTACATGTGGAGGTCCGGGATGAGGATTGGAACTCGTATGTGGTCATAACGCCGAAAGAAGGGAGACACGGGGAGGAGCAGATCGGGATCAAGGCCCATGACGAGCACTCGTGGGCGGATGGGAACTACACCGTCACCGTCACGCCGGTGAACGACATCCCCGTCGTGGACCACATCCTGTTCCAGGGTGACGAATACGAGGTGGATGATCAGGGCACATACGGCGTATTGTGTGACCTGTCCGACCTGGATATCAAGGAAGATGTGGAATACTCGTTCCAGGTCCTGGCCCATGACACGGACATTGAGCCCGACATGTCGGAACTGGAGTACCTTGAACAGCTGGGCGTAAACGACCACTGGGAGAACGATATCCCGATCAACTCCGCCACCGGCGATGTGATCTTCACGCCCACCAACCGGGATGCGGGGAGGTTACAGCCCATGAGCATTTTCCTCACCATACAGGAGGAGGGGGGCGAGCACGTCATCGATCTTGAGGTACTGGTGACGGTAGCCAATGTGAACGATCCCCCGGAGATGTCCCCTCTGGAGTTCACGGGCACGCCAGAGCAGTACGAGCAGATCAGGATAACGCCGGCCGTTGTCGACATCGATAAAGGTGAAAGCCTGACATACTCGGTCAATATCGAAGAACCTCTCGGCGAGGATCTCGAACCGATCTCGGAGCAGCTTACTTTTGCAAGCCTTATCGAGGGCGTTGACTACACGTTCAACGCCGGGAATGGGAACCTCGTTCTGAACCTGGACGATCAGAAGATATGGAAGACTGAGGCGGGTTGGGCCGATCGGGTGGAGGTTACGATCAGGATAATGGTGACAGATGGTGATGATGCGATGGATCACAGGGATATCACGCTGACGCTGGTCAACGTGAACGACCCTCCACCCGAGCCAGACCCGATCAATTTTGAACTCCTCGACACGGAAGAGGAGATGATAGAAAAGCAGTCTGCCGAGTACAATTTCAAGATCGATCCACTGGTAGATCCGGATGGGGACGCGTTGTCATATTCCTGGAGCTTCGGGGATGGGGCCCATGGAGAGGGACTGGACGTTAACCATACCTATGTGGCCTCGGACACATACCAGATCACCGTAACGGTCAGCGATGGCCACTCTGAGCTGGACACCA
>CBDVER010000124.1:0-5395 GCA_965373055.1 uncultured Thermoplasmata archaeon | reverse complement strand
CGAAACTGTAGTGAGGACCCGTGATCAAATAAATGTGCATTTGTCAGCAGCATCACCGATACTATCAGGAACGTGACAATCCGTCTCATGACCCCCCACCCAATTCGATCGTAGCTAATATCATATATCATTTACGGTTCAAGTTGGAAACGAGTCCACAGGTTATGGGTAGCATGGAAATCATTAAACTATAACGGGGGCCCTACACCCCCTGATGAAGAAGAGGAAGATAATCAACGACCCCGTTCACGGGACGATCGTACTGGAGGGCCCCCTGCTGGAGCTTGCACAGACCCCCGAGGTCATGCGGCTCACCGGAATACACCAGCTGGGAATGGCGTATCTGGTGTTCCCCGGGGCCCATCACAAGCGCTTTGAGCACTCCCTGGGGACCTCCCACGTCGCCGGCCTTCTGGCATCCGCCCTTGAGCTACCATCGGATGAGGAGATGCTTGTCAGGACGGCGGGGCTCCTTCACGACCTGGGCCACGGACCTTATTCTCATACGCTTGAATCGGTCTTTCACGAGAGGATCGGGATGGACCACATGGAGATAACCTCCGAGCTGATCACGGGGAAGGTGGAGCCCTGGGACCTCCATTGGTGGGAAGGGTACGAGAACCTGGAACGTGGAAGGTCGATCCCCGAGATACTGGAATCCTTCGACCTGGACCCCGCCGAGGTCGCCCGGCTCATATGCCAGGAAGGGGAGGCGGTCGAGACAGAGCAGAAGACGCTTCAGATCCAGGATGGACAGTCGTATTTCTCCGGCAGGAGATATCTTCCGCAGATCATCCACTCCGCACTGGACGCCGACCAGCTGGACTTCCTCCTGAGGGATTCCAGGTACACAGGGGTCGCATACGGTATAGTGGACCTCGACAGGATCGTTCAGACCTCCATCCTCTTCCACGGGGAGATGATGATCCAGAAAAGGGGTATCTCCGCCCTTGAGGGGATGCTGGTCGCAAGGTCCCTGATGTACAGTTCAGTATACTTCCACAAGACGGCGCGGATCTCGGAATCCATGATGTGCCGCGGTGCCCGGGCCCTGTCCGACCAGCAGCTGGAGGAGATGTGGAAGCTATCCGACGGTGAGGTCCTGCCACTGATGAGGAAGTATGGGGGCTACGCGGGGGATATCGCCACAAGGCTCCGCTTCAGGAGGCTGTTCAAACTGGAGTTCCGGATAGAGTCGGAATCGATCACGGGCGCGGACACCTCCTCTCTTGAGCTCCGGGAGCTGGTAGGGAGGATATCGAGGCCGGAGGAGACGGCAAGGATAGAGCGGGAGATAGAGAAGAGGGCCTCGGTCCCCGAGGGATACGTTATCGTCGACGTGCCGGACCCCAGCCTCACACTATCGGAGCCGAGGTTGAAGAGGACGGACATCAAGATACACGGCGACAGGGTGGAGTATCTCTCCAGGATCTCCCCTCTCGCAAGGGCCCTTCAGAGGAGGCCCTCCGTCCCCTGGTGCATATCCGTCTCATGCCCGGAAAAGTACAGGAAGGATGTCAAGAGGGTATCGAGCACGTTGATCTCCGTGTAGGTCAGTAGATGAACAGGAGATATGAGGCCACACCGATAGCAGCCAGGCCCAGAAGGCCGCAGAGCGGGAGAACGATATAGGGCCAGATCCTGCGTTTGGGGGGGGTGAGCATAAGCTGAAGCGTCATGATCCTTCTGCTCCAGCCGAACCACATATCGAGCTCCATGAGCTCACCTATGGGGTCGTAAGCGTCGCTTTCCATCCTATCGCCTCTACTTCTGGAGAAGTGTGCCACACTCGATACAGACCACATCCTCCGCATCCACGACCGCCCCGCAGTTGGGACAGGTGGCCCTGGGCGTCAGTACCTCTAGCGTCTCCAGTTTCTTGATCAGCCGGCCCAGGAGCTCATCTATCTCCTCGTTGGACCTGGTATTGGTGCACATCACCCTGCCGTCCTCGAATATAAGCGCCACGCCGTACTGGGTGGGAGGACGCCAGATCACCCCCGGAAAATTATCCGGATTGTATTCCGAGTTATCAAGCTTCTTCGCTATCTCCTCCAGATCCATTTTTTGGTTCAGATCGGTGGATGCTATGATGTTCTCGATCTTGAAGTTCACCAAGTTTATCCCTGAAAGGAAAGCAGAAAGATAGTAGATTAAACTTTCTCCCTTCCCCCGAAGCATTCAACCTAACTTTAACACGAATAAACATAGATGAGTGTCAAAGTGAGGTCTCTCCCAACATTGAAGGGCTCAGATCAGATTCGATATGTCAATGTTGGGATGCAAAATGGAAAATATGACGATGTCCATTGACACCCCATGAACCTCATACCCTCTCCTCCCCCACATGGGCGCAGGATCATAGAGCAGTTCATAGAGGACAGGTGCAGGGGGTCCGGCCCGCTGTTCCTGGGCCTTTCCGGGGGGCTCGATTCGGCCCTGGTAATGGAGCTTGCGATATCTTCTGTGGGCCAGGATAGGGTGAGGCCGATATTCCTTCCCAACGGCAGCCTCAGCGACGTGGACCTGGAGCCTGCAAGGGCTTGCTGCAGGAGCCACAATATCGAGCTGGAGATCATCGAGATCTCCCCCATGATCGAGGCGTTCCCCCTTGACCTCGATGGGATGGCGCTTGGCAATGTGGCCGCCCGCACGAGGATGATGGTCCTCTACGGCCTGGCCAACAGGGACGGGGGTTACGTCCTGGGAACCTCCAACAAGAGTGAGATCCTTCTCGGATACTTCACCAAGCACGGGGACGGGGCCTCGGATATGGTGCCGATCGGCGACCTGTTCAAGACGCAGGTGAGGGATATGGCGGGGGAGGTGGGGGTCCCGGAGGAGATCATCAGGAGGCCTCCCACGGCCAACCTGGTCCCCGGGCAGACGGATGAGGGCGAGCTGGGCCTACCATACTCCATCATGGATCAGATCCTCACAGGCCATATTATCGGATTGGAACCAGAGGAGATCCTCTCCGACCTGAACATGTCGGTGGTGACCGATGAGGAGAGGGATATAAGCGGGATGGGAACAACGATAGGGATCGCCGGGGTTCAGAGGGTGATTGATATCGTAAGGTCAACTCGCCACAAGAGAGGGCCGATGCTGATACCAAAGCTGGGCTCCTACACGGTATCTCTGGACCTCAAGGAGAGATGGTGACCTCTCCATCATATGTTGAGGTCCAGCCAGGTATCGGTGAACACGTCCACCAGGTCGTCCATGAACGACCCCTTGTATTCCAGCAGTGCTTTGGTTGCGGTGTCCGGATCGACAACGAAATAGCCCTTTTTCTTGCCCTCCCCCCTCTCCTTTATGACCTCTTTTATGATCATCTTCTTGAGGTGGAAGGATAGGGTGGATCCCGAAATGTCCATCTCCGCCTTCAACTCCTTGTGCCTCATGCCGGGCCTCATCAGCAGTTTGACGAGGATATTGCGCGGGATCTCCTGCCTGAGAAAGTGGAGGGCCCTCTTGTCCTTCGATCCGTGTTTGCCCTCCGCGTAGAAGCGTTTGTAGCGCCCCTCCATTCTGGCTATTATCATCTCCCTCTTCACGAGGTAGTTCAGATGGTACTCGACGACGCCCATTGAGATATCAGCCCGCCTGGATATCTCCCGGAAATGTAATCCGGGGCTCGACAGGATGAGGTCGTATATCCTCTTCCTGGTATCCAGGTTCAGGGGGTCCTCGCTCATCTGACAGACCACCCCGCGGTCACTGGCCTCCCCTGCCCCTGAAAAGGGCCAGGTAGAGAAGGGTAAGGATGATAACATCCGCGGTCAGCATGACGTCGAACCCGAGGGCGAAATCCTTGGGGACCGATATCCAGTCGAAGATATACAATCCCACTGCCAGGAAAAGCCCTTTGATCAGGAACAGGACAAAGGCGAGGCTCACCATCTTTATCCTTGGATTTCGCGTCCTGTACCAGGAGAGTCCCCCTATGGTCGTCAGCGCAAGGGAGAGTATCAGAAGCACCCCGATAAGCAGGTCCTTCAACAGGGAGGCCAGGTCCATTGGATCCAATCAATCACCTCCCCGAAGGCGGCGTCTCCTACCGTTCAGTTTGGTATAGAGCGCAGCCCCCACGATCAAGGCGCCGATGAGCGCTCCTCCAAGAAGGATGATCGGGTTATCCCTCAGGAAATCATCATCACTGTCGGGGTGGGGTCTGTTATCCGGGTCTATACCTATGACGGGGTCGTGGAAGATGATGAGGGTGTTGTTCACAAGAGGATACGAGAAGTAGATGTCGGCCTCATTGTCCCTCAGGTCATACCACGTGTATGCGCTCGAATCCCTCTCGATCTCCACCGTCCCCACCTCGATCAGGTCCCCCCACGAATATATGGTCTGGACCTTCCCGTCCCTGTTCAGGGTGAGCCCGTACGGGTCGTCGCCATACCCGTTCGCCTCCTGAATGGTCTGATCTCCGGAGAGGTCCATCAGGGTATGCCTTATCGCAATGTGATCCGCCTCCAGAGGCTGGATCAGCTCTATCTCTATATCGAACTTCTGCGAGTCCCCCTCGGGGCTGAGCGCGCCCGAGTGGAACATGAACGTGAGGCGCATGTACGATGTGGCGGTCGCGGTCCCGACCACCCTGAGCGGGACGATGCCGTAGAGGGCGATGTCATATCCGGATGAGAAATCGGTCATCAGGTTCCAGTCGACATCATCCAGGTCAGCACCCAGCCTCTTGATGTCCACGGAGGGGTCGTACATTCCGTCGCCGTCCATATCGTCAAAGGCGATCACCTCCCTGTATTCGATGGCCCCGCGGGATCCCATTGATGCCGGGCCGGAATAGGAGTAGGTGAGCCTCGGGAGGGTCCTGTTCACCCTGATCTCCATCTCCCTGCTCAGGATCACCACGTCATCTCCAACTATGGAGACCGTTGTGAACGCCCCCCCCTCGGGCGGTTCGAACATCGAAGGTGAGTAGGTCCCCTCCGTCGTCAGGTCGAGGTTGATGGATTCCACTGAGGCGTCCGTCGAGTAGAGTTCCAGATGGACCGAATATCTGCCCTCCCTCTCGATCGTGGTCAGGTCTGACCCGGGGAAATCCACCTTGAGGATGTGCGTCCCGATATCCAGGGGGACCGGTTCAAGGGATGCGATCGAGGAGCCGTCGTTGATCTTTCCGTACAATCCGTAGGACCCGGGGACGTACACGGTTATCCCCACGTTCAGTCGGAGGTATTCCGCGAGGCCGTCCTGATCCTCATCCACCAACATTTCGTCGACAGTATCGGTGAAGGAGACGGCGATAGGCGCCCCCTGGACCGCGTTGATCAACATCGATAGTAGAATGAACGAGAGGATAACGGCCCCGGCCCTCTTCACCTTCGATCCCTTATCGTTACTCATCGTATGTCCCTCCATGATA
>CBDVER010000123.1:0-5400 GCA_965373055.1 uncultured Thermoplasmata archaeon | reverse complement strand
TATATTTCAGAGATCCCAATTCCTGTAAGAAGTATGACAATCCAATGACTTCAAACTCGCCCTTCTTGTCCCATTTCTGTAGACCCGGAAAAGCGCTCAATAAGCTGATTTGGTACTGATCCAAGATGTTTTGAAAATCAACGTTTATGTCGACATTTGTAATTTTTCTTTTGATGTCTTCATTAGATTCAAGATGACGACTAATTTCACTTTTAATCGCTGGACCAATGTGGGCATTGTAGGAATCAAGTATACAATTCAAGTGACCCGCACTTTTAATATCATCAAAAAAAAAGATATAGAATGTGGAATCAGCAACAATGTTATACATCAATACCTTCCATTTCAATCAGGTCTGGGTTGACCTCTTTGAGTCGCTTATATAATTTATCTTTAACCTCTGAGTTCACTATGCTGTCATATATCTCCGATCTAGTTATGAAATCGCGGTTATCTGGATTAACATATACCAGCAGTAATAATTCTTCGCTGGATAGATTGTCATATAAATCATGCAATAAACGCATTGCCGCGATTAGTTGAATTAGATCCTCGTTTTTTTTCTCTTGTACTGATCTCATGAATCTATCAAATTCCTTCTTACCATCATCATTGATTCTAATGATCCCTCCCGTCAGCTTATCTCTATTGCTAGGTGGTAAGTAATCCCAGAGATTTTCAAGATACATTGGATCAATTACAGTGTCCTTAAGACCTTCGGAATATGGCCCTCTATAATGGGCAATAAAACTAATCAAAGGCTTTATTCGTTCACTTGATCGCCATAGATAAAAGAACTCCTTTTGAATTTGGAGCATCGAATGTAAGCCAGATTCGGAAGTACCCAATAGCAGTAGAACTAGATGTTCTCGAACCTCTTGACTATCCATTGCCAGTGTCTGAACCTCCTCAGTTTAGAAATGATATTCTTTGCTTATATATGTGATGGGAGGGAGAGGGGAGTGCGAAAATCTTCTTATGTGTGATTCTTTGGTTAAGCGAAACCAAGCCCTTTTTTACTGGTTCAGTTGTCCTTTCCTTCAGGAAGGAGAATAAGGAATTTTGTACGAATCCTACTTCTCAAGCCTGTAGCTGAGTGCGCTCTCCTTGGATGCATCAACAGCGGGCTGGCCGAAGGGGTCGACCCTGCGAAGGAGGGCGAAGTAATAGGCGATATACTGCCACAGGCCGATGTAGAAGCCCACATCCTCCTCGTTCTCCCCCCGCAGCACCATCCCACCGAACGGAAGCTTCAGGTCCTCCATGCTTCTCATTACTCCCCACTGCTCCGCCTCCATGGCCCTGGACAGCGGGTATCCTCCGATATCCGAAAGGGGCATCTCCCTGTACAATTCGTCCGCCTCACCGCCCGTCCATAACACGGGGTCTCCGGGAGTTCGGCTGACGGATACGAATAACGCCTGGACGTCCTCGGGCCCGTCGAGGACCCTCTGGTTCGTGTGGTGCTGGCTCTCGGGGCCCTCGAAGCAGAGTACCGTCATCCCCTTGCGCTCCTTGCCCACGGTCTCGTGCATGAGCTGGGTTATCAGGTCGTTGAAGGCGGAGAGGCCCTTGGAATATACGGGCAGATAGAGTATCCGCTTCCCCACCCGCTCCCATAGGTACTGGGCCCCGCAGAGGTCCAGAACGTCCCGCTCCCCGGTCATGTGCTCATATGCCTCCCCGGTGCCCCTGGAGATCCTCCCGATATCCAGCCCGATGGCCGCCGCGGGGAGAAGCGCGGAGGCGGTCCTCCCCGAGAACCGCCCACCGATCTCCACAGGAACGTCCACGACGTTCCACCCGTTCCTGGCCGCCAGCGACCTCAGCGTGCTCTCTAGTGGGACCGTGACCACCGTGGTAGGGAGCTCCCTGAAGAACGTCAGGGCTTCCAGAACGGTCAGCGTGTTCCCGGACCTGCTGATGGCGATGATGTGTGTGGATGCGGGATCGATGATGCTCTTTATCGTCTCGATATGAAGGGGGTCGACGGTATCGATGATATGTATCCTTCGTTTGAAAGCCCGCTCCCTGCCGACCGATCCAAGGAGCCCTTTGAAGGTCGTGATGGAGCCTCCGTGCCCGATGATCACGATATCATTACAATGTGAAATGGGCTCTGCCGCCTCCGCGATCGCCCTGAGGTCCGGCTCGAACAGGGCAAACGGTGGTGGGTCCATGGTGTATACCTCTTCAAGCAGCTCCTCTATCAGCTCCAGAGGGTGCTCGCTCAGGTGTGTCCTGTCGATCTCGATAGGCGTTCTCACCCCATCACGCCCCCGATATCACCGGGCCCGGACGATGCCCTGTCGGGCCCCATCCTGGAGATGCACTTCATGCAGACCAATCCCTTGGAATCCAGGTGGTCCCTGCATATGCTGCTTCCGCACAGGATGCATTTGCTGAAGGCGGGTTTACCGCAGATGCCACATGTGCCCGCTACCTTCATTTTCGCTCCCTCGAGTTGTTATACACCTCGGTTTATTTGATGGTGTTGGTGGAACACGCCCTCTCCTTTAGGTCCTCTTTAGCCTCGCAGTAGCGGTCCTTCCCGCAAAGCATCTTGCACAGGATGGGATAGTGCCTGATCGCCCTATCCACCAGCCGCCCGGAGATCTCCCTGATCTCCTTCTGTGAGTGGGTATCGGACCTCAGCCTTGCGAAGTGGTACAGCTCCCTCATGTTCAGCTTGATCAGGACCCTGCGGATGTTGGCGTTGGAGAGGACGTATTGTGCCACGTGCTCCCCCATCTTCGCCGCTATTCTCTTGTACAGGTCCTTCCCCCTCTTCTGGAGATCCCAGTACCTGGCTGCATATCCTGCCTTTTCAAGGATCGCCTCCGGGGTCTCCCATCTTTTCGGATCGTATGCCTGGACGAGAAGCGTGACCATTCGATGTCTCTTGAGCTGGGCATATCCGGTGGCGGAGATCTCGAAATCGAAGGTCAGGTCCATCATCTCGAAGGCCCTGGGCATGGACGCGTGCTGGGGATACCCCTCGAAGATGGGCATCAGGAACTCCAGCATCTGGTCGTCATCCATCTCCCTGGCCAGCTCCCTGCATCGATGCATGGGCAGGTCCGACAGCTCGAATATCATCGAGGCCACCACCTCTGATTCCGGGTCGTCCGAACAGCAGGGGGTGCCCTGACAGACCATATCGACGGACCTGATCCCTTTTGGAACGGTCAATTCATCCCCCCCCGCCTCTTTTTCCACATCGATATCCAGATGGGCCCGAATGTGCTTGCGGATATCCTCTCTGGCCCTGTGAACGTGATCGGACCCCTTGGTGTACTTGATCAGTGACGGCGCCAGATGAGAGGAGGTTTCCAGCAGCTTCTCCGATAGGGACCTCACCTCCTTGAGAGGATGTGCCGCCCCCGCAGAGATGATATGCTCCAGCTCCCTTGCGTTGACGGTCATTCCCAGGTCCGTTGGGCACGTGAGCCCCAGGACATATCTCGTCTGCTCCAGGAGCAGTTCCCCGAACTTATCTACCATCTCCCCGTCGGCGGACATCTCCGTGTATAGGTCCAACCTATCGCCGTCAAGAGCTCCCAGCTCCTTCTCGAACTCCGTGTCAAGGAGCTCTTTCGGGATCTGGAACGTCCTCTCCCCGAAGAAAACGTACCTCTGCGATCTCTCCGTATAGGAGGCAAGCCTGTGCGACTCTATGAACTCCACCAGAAGCCTTGAGCACTCCTCGATGTCCAGATTGAAGACCGCATGCTCCGCTATGGACGAGTGCCCCATCTTGTACACGATGCTCTCGTTGGACCTCCTGGACCGATCCAGCTGTTCCACCGCCTCGTCCCTGAGCTCCTTGAGCCCCTTCGGGCTGTGCGATATCCGGGCGTACGCGGCCGAGATGGTCTCGGGGGTTGCGGCACGATCGTCCTTCCAGAACCTTCTATCCAGTGTGGCTCCCGCCAGGGTCACTCTCATCTGCGATCTCTCCCTTGGTCGTTCATATTGATCCCCTTATCGTTCTCCCTCTCCTGTAATCTTTTATGCAGACGGTAGAGGGCCTCAAGGGCCTGAAGAGGGGTCAGGTTGTTGGGATCGATGTTACGGAGCTCCTCCAGTACCGGATCCCCCCCCTTCGCCTCCATCATCTCCTTTGTGGGGAAAAGGACCATCTGCGCCTGCCTCTTCCTGGGCGGTTCCTCGACGCTGTCGATCCCGGCCCCTTCTCCCGAGATGATGCTCTCCGTCCTCCCCTCGAGCACATCGTTCTTTTCGATCCTCTCCAGTATCTCCCGCGCCCGCTGGACAACGTCATCCGGAATGCCCGCCAGCCTGGCGACCTCCACCCCGTACGATCCGGAGGCCGGGCCCACTCTAACTTTTCTCAGGAACGTGATCCCGGCGTCGTTCTCCGCCACGGCCATGTGCATGTTGAAGACCCCCTCCAGGGCCCCCTCCAGCTCCGTCAGGTGGTGGTAGTGCGTGGCGAAGATGGCGTTAGAGCCGATCCTCTCCCGGTCCGAGATGTACTCCGTCACGGCCCATGCGATGGAGAGCCCGTCGAAGGTGGAGGTCCCTCTTCCTATCTCATCCAGCAGAACCAGTGAGGAGCTGGTGGCGCTGTTGAGGATGTTTGCAAGCTCCAGCATCTCGACCATGAATGTGGACTGTCCCCGGACCAGATCGTCCGACGCGCCGACCCTGGTGAAGATCCGGTCCACCGTCATGAGCTCCGCTTTCGATGCCGGGACGAACGACCCCATCTGGGCCATGATCGCGATCAGGGCCACCTGCCTCATGTACGTGGATTTTCCGGCCATGTTGGGCCCCGTGAGGATCATGAACCTCCTCTCCCCGCCGTTGAGCTCCGTGTCATTGGGCACGAAGCCCCACTCCACACTGTCCTCGATGACGGGATGCCTCCCGTCAACGATCGTTATCGACCCCCCCTCCGTGACGGTCGGCCTCACGTAGTTTCTCCTTGCGGCCACCTCGGCCAGGTCGATCAGGACGTCGATGACCGCTACCGAGTGGGCCGTTGTCTGGACCGTCTCCATGTGGGAGAGTACCTGCTGCTTCAGGCCGTTGAATATCTCGATCTCCAACTCCGACATCCTATCCTTTGCGTTGAGGATGATGGTCTCCCTCTCCTTCAGCTCCTGGGTGATGAACCTCTCCCCGTTCGCAAGGGTCTGTTTTCTGATATATTCGGAGGGGACGTTATGGAGGTTCGATCTGGTCACCTCGATGTAGTACCCGAACACGTTGTTGAACCGCACCTTGAGGGAGCGGATGCCCGTTCGGGCCTTCTCTGACTCCTCGAACCTCTTCAACCACTCCTTTGAATCCCTGGAGGCTGAGAGGATCTCGTCCAGGTCGGGGGAGTAGCCCTCCCTGATCATCCCCCCCTCTCTCGTTGAAAGAGGCGGT
>CBDVER010000122.1:0-5402 GCA_965373055.1 uncultured Thermoplasmata archaeon | reverse complement strand
CGTCGATGAAAAGGATGGAAGACGGGCCCCCGGCCTGGACAAAGGGAAGAAGAGAACCGTCAAGGTGGAGAGGAGGTCGAAGGTGGAGGTGATAGCCGATACGGAAGAAAAACAGTACAAAAGGCTCACCATCGTAATGGTCCTCCTCCTTCTCACCGGAGGGTTGGGCATCCTCTATTCCATCGTCAACATCTCCAACTCCTTCGCCATCAAGGATATCGAACAGCAGCAGTCCGGGGACCTGTCCTCCATAACCATCTGGGCTCTGGACTCCTCCAACGGAAGGGGGCTGGAAGGGGTCAACGTAACGGTCATCTCCGACGACGCAACGGTATCGGGCCTTACCGACAGCGAGGGGCTGGTTGTGATCAAAGGCCTCAATGCAGGAAGAAAAACGCTGGACCTCTCACTGGACGGATACAGGTCCAACGCGGGAGACGTCCACATAAGGATAGGGACCCCCAACGTGATCGACATCCCCATGACGCAGGGGGACCCCTCGATCATCGACCCCCTGCCCACGGAGCAGTTCGGGTCGAGCTCGCCCCCGTTCCTGCTGACGGATTTCATGGCGATCCTCATGATGCTCTCCGCGTTCATGGCTATCCTGAGCGCATACTTCGTCTACAGAAGGGAGTTCTTCAGCCTCGCACTGGGCCTCGCGTTCCTCTCATCCTTCTCCGTTGGCTTCGCGGTGGGGTCCATCTTCTCGGTCATATCGATATTCCTGCTGATAACGTCCTACAAGGGGTTCTCGCACACGTACGAGCTGAAGTGGATCCTGGAGAGGGAGGGGCGTAAGGACCTCAAGAGGTTCTTCTCCCAGGAGAGGGAGGGAGAGAAATTGAAAGGGCTCCCACCCGTGCGGAGGAGATAGCTAGAACTCCTCCCCGCAGAACGGGCAGAATTTTGGGTTCTTTTTGGTCATCACGGACTCCCCGCAGTATGGACAGTATCTGAAGGAGGGCTTTCCCTTTGGCATCTTCACGGGGAGCCCCTTCGAGCCGTTCCCGTTCGGGGCAGGCCTCTTCGGCTCCTCCTCGACCTCTCCCTCATCATGTGAGTTCGGCGACCTGAAGGCGATCTCATCCACATTTCCTTTTGTGGGCGTGTTTACGTTCCCCGCCAGCTGGGATAGACCTCCGGCCTCCTTGTCGTAGAGTATCACCACGTCGGGCTTGCGGGACTTGATCCTCTCCAGGGCCTCCCGATCGTCGATCAGATAGAACAGATTTGCAGCCTCCTGAAGTTTGCCAGCCGCCTCGAAATCCCTGGCCTTGATACGGTATTCATCCGCCATCTTCCCCTTCAGCCTTATCACGTTGTTCTCGTCCTTGATAGACTCGTAGATCCTGAGGGCCTCTGCATAGAGGTGAAGCGATTCATACCACTGCGCCTGGGCTATCCTATCCTTCGCGATCGTGTCGTTCCGCTGCCTGAGCTCCTCTTCATCTCCCATGTGGGTCACCTGGAGGTCCGTGGGTCCATCTCCAGGAAAAAATAGGATACACTACTTAATAAACTAACGATGTAATTACCACTTTATTATCCGTTGGAACGGCACGAACGTTGATACTGGCTTTAGGAAATTTATATATAAGCGTTGTTTATTCTCCGCTTGCTCGCACTATGAGCCAATGATTGATGAAGGCCCCCGGACCCCGGCGGCCTGAAGGAGGTAATTACATGGCAAACGCTACGTATGTGAAGTTCGAGATGCCCAAGGATCTCGAGGAGTCTGTTTATGAAGCAGTTGAGCTGGCCAGGGATACCGGTAAGCTCAGGAAGGGCGCGAACGAGGTGACCAAGGTCATCGAGAGGGGAAAGGCCAAGCTCGTCGTTATGGCAGCTGACGTCTCCCCTCCCGAGATCATGATGCATATCCCGTATCTCTGCGAGGAGAAGGGCATACCCTACGCGTATGTCCCCAACAGGCAGGAGCTTGGGAACACGGCATCCCTGAAGGTACCCACAACGGCTGTTGCGATCATCCAGCCAGGGAAGGGCAAGGTTCTGGTGGAGACCATCGCCAAGAAGCTTGCGGACCTTCGCAAGAAAGAGTGAGGAGGATTAGAATTGCCCATCGATGGAATCCCGGCCGAGGTCGTGGAGCTGATAGGCAGGACCGGGATGGCCGGAGAGGCCACCCAGGTCAAAGTTAGAATACTGGACGGAAAGGACAAGGGCAGGATCATCTCAAGGAACTGCATGGGGCCCATCAGGGTCGGAGATGTCCTTCTGCTCAGAGAGTCCTCCAGAGAGGCAAGAAAGCTCAGTGTGAGGTGAGATCATGGTAGAAGCAAGAACCTGTTCCTTCTGCGGAGATAAGATCGAGCCAGGCACGGGGATGATGCACGTGAGGAAGGATGCCCATATACTCTTCTTCTGTTCGTCCAAGTGCCGCAAGAACATGGTCCAGCTCAAGAGGGTCCCCAGAAAGACCGAGTGGACCAAGCTCCACGTAAAGGAGTGATACATTGAGCATGGAAAGGACCTTCTTCATGATCAAGCCAGATGGGGTCCAGAGGGGCCTCATCGGAGAGATCATCGGCAGGATGGAGAGGAAGGGGTTCAAGATCATAGGGTCGAAGATGCTGAGGCTTGATGCTCCGCTGGCGTCCAAGCACTATGCGGAACATCAGGGAAAACCATTCTTCGAGGATCTTGTGAACTTCATCACATCCGGACCTGTCGTCGCCCTCGTTCTGGAGGGTGAGGATGCGGTGGCGGTGGTGAGGGGCATGATGGGAGAGACGGATCCGAAAGCATCGCTCCCCGGCACCATTAGGGGCGATCTTGGGATGGTCATGAGCAGAAATGTGGTACACGGCTCCGATTCCGCGAAAAGCGCGGCCAGGGAGATATCCCTCTTCTTCCCGGAGGATGAGCTCACAGTGTACAAAAAGGATATAGATGAATGGGTTTATCCCCAAATATATCAGACCGAGGTGTAAGGAATGGATGACGAGAAATTCTGTCTCTGGGCGATCGGTATAGCGATCATTCTATTCGCATCGATACTCGGCATGACCAAATATGATGAGTGGAAAGCGGACCAGGATAACGATGAGAAGGATGAGATCATCCTCATTCAGGAGGGTGACGAGGTATCCGTTGATTATACCGGATATTTCCAGGGAGGCCAGGATGGGTTCGGGGCCGTTTTCGATACGAGCAGAAGGGAGATCGCCGAGAACGATTCCATACCGAAATCAACCGGCTTCATGGATAAGGGGACCTACGATGACCTCACGTTCACGGTCGGCTCGGGACAGATGATCAAGGGGTTCGATAACGCGGTCCTGGGAAAGAAGGTGGGGCTGAGTTTCACCGTCTCCATTCCGCCCCAGGATGCCTATGGACTCGCCTTCGATAATATGATATATCACCTCAATAGCACACAGACGATACCCGTATATCAGACCCTGACCATCGAGGATTTCCACAGGATCTTCGGCGATGTCAGCGACCCCCTTGGCAAGACCCTGTCGCATCCCGTCTGGACCTGGGATGTGACCGTAATGGAGGCGGGCCCGACCGAGGTGACCATAATGAACCTGCCCATATACGGGGATACCTACAGACCATTCGAATGGAACACAACGGTCGAGGACATATCCACGGATAGAAATGTCATAACACTACTGCATCATACAGGCGATATAGGACCGGAAACGGTCGTTCCGACCATGACCCTCTCCATGTTCGACCTCGAGTGGTTCGATATCGCCATGGTGACCCCCCAGTGGGACGAGATGGGAATGGGCAGTGTAACCGTGTCCGGCGGCGAGATCATCATAGACTTCAACAAGGAAGTGGCCGGGAAAACCCTGATATTCGAGATAGAGATCAACAAGGTCAACAGGGGTGAATAGACATGATATCAAGGCTCGGGAAGAATAACAGGGGCGATTCGGGAATGATCCCACTTTTTGTACTGATCGGGGCCCTCATCCTGGCAGGTGTCGGCTTCTTCACCCTCAACGAGTTCGTCCTCACCACCGAGGAATATCCGGACGATAAAGGCATATATCTTGATGAGAACGAGGTGACCTTCGGCGAACCCTACGCGATACTCGAGATTGATGGATACGGAAACATCAAGATCTTCCTCGATACTGACAGGGCCCCCGTGGCAACAGGCAACTTCATAAAGCTCTGCAATGAGGGCTTCTACAACGGCCTGACCTTCCACAGGGTGATACCCGGCTTCATGATCCAGGGAGGCGACCCAAGCGGTGATGGAACCGGAGGACCGGGTTACACGATCGAGAATGAGGCGGATAACGGCCTCACCCACGAGAGGGGTGCGGTCTCCTGCGCCAAGAGGGGTGACGAAACCAGGATGTCAGGATCGCAGTTCTTCATCGTACACGAGGCCGCCAACCACCTGGACGGCCAACACACCGTGTTCGGCCACGTGGCCGAGGGCATGGAGGTCGTGGACGAGATAGCCAAGACAAGGGTGGACTCAGGCGACAGGCCCCTTGATCCCGTGGTCATCCAGAGGGCATACATCAGCTACGAGTGATGATCCCGGGCCCGGAGGGAAGAGCATTTCCCATGGGCGGTGTGGAACGGCACCCATCACATCCTTCGGATTATCAGCGAGACCACGTCCCCGTCCTTCAGCACGTGCTTCAACCCCACGGATTGGCCGGGGTATTTGGCGCTTTCCCCCCAGACGAGCCCGTATCTGAACAATCTAACGAAATCCCGGTGAAGATGTTCGCAGACCGTCCCTATGACGGCCCCATCCAGAAGGACCATTGGGTCCTCCATGTCCGCCACGCCCCCCTGGGGTTTCATGTATATCCTTATGAAGCCCAGGCGATCGTAGAGCAGGTCCTTTAGCTCATCTATACCCCTATTATCCTTGACGGACATGGGAAAGAAATCCCCTCCGATGAGCTGTCTGACCTTATCGGATATGCCCGCGTACTCCAGGTCCATCTTGTTTATCAGATATACTGCTGGAATGTAGACGCGGTTCCCCGCAAGAAAATCCACAAGCTGATCGGGATCGATATCCTCACGAAATATGACAACGCCGTTCACCACGCCGTATGCCCTGAGTATCTCGGCGGCCTCCTTCTCCGTCATCTTGGTAAGTTTCACGGTGGTGCGGACTATGATCCCGCCCCTATCCGTCTTGGAGAAATGGATGTCAGGAGGGGTCATGTTTATCCTTATCGCGGCATCGTACAGCTCCTTCTCTATGACGTCCAATCTGTGATTGTACACATCGCCCGCCATTATTATGATGTCAGAGGCGCGGGCGGCGGTGATCACCTCTTTTCCCCTACCCTTTCCCTTTGATGCCCCTTTTATGATCCCGGGCATGTCCAGTATCTGGATCTTGGCACCCTTGTAATCGAGGATCCCTGGAATGACCTCCAGTG
>CBDVER010000121.1:0-5407 GCA_965373055.1 uncultured Thermoplasmata archaeon | reverse complement strand
GGTCCAATCTATCTGGTTTTATCCCGTTTTGTCTCAAATATTCCGAGAAGGAAAAAGGTTCAAGTTTAGAGAATGATATTCTCCCTGCAAGAGATTCTCCGGCACCGATGGTCATATTCAACGACGAGCTTCCGGACACAATGAACTTTATATTGTCCAATTTATCATAGATCCGTTTAACCATCGCCGACCAATCATCGATATTCTGTACTTCATCCAGAAAGAGGAATATCCGACCCTCCCACCTGTTCATGGGTCTTTTCAGTATCTCCTCCTCGTAGATCTTCAGCACCTCGAGAAGGTCGGGCCTTTTCAGATCAAAGGGAAAGTAGAGTATCGACAAAGGGTCCACCTCATTGAGAAGGTTCCCTATCATTATTTTCATCAATGTTGTCTTTCCCACTCTTCTAAGGCCGATCAAACCGGTTATCCACCTATTCTCAAGGTCCTCTTGCAATGTTTCCAACAGATCTCTTTCTATCCATTTTCTGTCGGAGGTCCATTCGGCCCCCCACCATGGATTCTGTTCCTGCATCTCTTGAATTATCGAGGCCCTATCCATGATTACTAATCGATAACTTAATATATAACTGTTTTTATAACATTAAAATTATATTATTCTATTGCATTAACAACATTAATATCCTGCCAATATTGGCAAATAATACAGTTCATTGATCAATAACCGGAGATCAGGCCCGATCATGATATTCAAGATCCAAATATTGGCAATTTTTACAAGACCTGAGTGTTAAAGAGATCTACATGACCCATGTCTAACATTCAGTTCACACTGTCATTTTACATCAATCTGAAAGCTGATGAGATATTGGGCCGTATCCTGATAGGAGCTTATCTGCCGTATACCTTTTTCCGATGTCCAACCCTGAGCACCAGGATTCCCTCTCCGATCTTGGAATATATCACCCTATAGGATCCAATTCTATACTTGAAGAGGCCCTTGAACTTCCCCTCAAGTGGGATTCCCTTTCCGGGATCACACGCCAGTTTTTTCTCTATCGTATCGAGTATCCTTTTCGCCGTGGGTTTGTCGATATTCTTCAGATCGTTGAATACAGATGATTTGTACGAAACCTTACAGGCCAAGAGCATCCCTCAGGTCCTTCCCATCAATGATGTCATCATCCTTGTCGTTCCACCTCTCCATGGCTATGAGATAATCCTCATACTCACCCAGATACTCTTCCAGCGCTTTCCTAAGAATGTACGTCTTGGACCTATCCAACACCCTGGCCAGCTCATTGAGCTCGGAGGAGAGCCCCTCAGGCAGCCTCATCGTTACAACTTCGGGCATATTATCACGCATATACATTGTATTACTTGTATTTTAATGTAATCGCACCTATTTCAAATGGAAATAAAAAGTATAACATCAAACTGAAAAGATTTTAACCAAGCCTACCATTGCCGGACCCAATGATAGGTTACATCTCAATGATAGCCCTCCTTGGGGCACTTATATTCATCCACGAGGCAGGACACTTCCTCGCAGGCAGGTGGATGGGGATCCCGATCAGAACGTTCTCACTGGGTTTCGGCCCCCGCATCTTTGGGTTCAAACGAAACGGAACCGATTTCAGGATATCCGCGATCCCGTTCGGAGGCTACGTCCTCCCCGAAATTGACGACATGGAAACGTTCCACAATATTCCGGTCAGAAAGAGGATAATATTCTCACTTGGAGGACCCGTCATGAACATTATGTGTGTCCCGATCCTGTTCACCCTTCTCAACGTGATGACCTCCGGGCCCTCATTCATGAACATTTTCATTCTACCCTGGGCGCAATCGGCACTCCTCATGTTGGGAATGCTCATATCCTTCTTCTCGATATTGACCGATCCGGGCAGCCTCTCGGGCGTGGTCGGAATGGTCTCACAGGGTGGGGGCTTCATAGGTTCGGACATCACCCGCTTTGTGCAGATGGGCATCCTCCTGAGCATGAACCTCGCCGTGTTCAACCTGCTACCCATACCGATCCTGGATGGGGGGAAGATAGTTATGTACGCGCTGGAGAGGATGAGCGTCAGGACCCGGAAAGTGCAGGTGGCCGCATCCATCGTTGGGCTGGTGCTGATGCTTGCCCTGATGATCTACACCACGGTTCTGGACATCGCCAGCCTCGTGCTGGGAGCCGCCCTTCACTCCTGAGCCGCCTTCTTTATCAGGTCCATTATCATCCTTTCAGGGGCTGCCCCTTCCTGGTGATGTTTATCGTTGATGATCGTTCTGGGGACCCCCATCACATTGTACTTCTGTGAAAGCTCCTGGAACTCCGATGCCTCGATCATATCGGAGGTCACCCTGTCGCTGACCATCGCCAGGTGGTGCCCCAGTATTACCGCCTTGGGGCAGTAGGGGCACGTGGGCGTGACGAACACCTGAATGTGAATGTCCGTATCCAGCGTCTTGAGGTACTCCATGGCCTCTTCGGATACGGTGGGCGTCCCCGATGAGGTGGTGAGTATGCTGTCCAGAAGGGAGGTGAACTCGTACCCCGCCGGGATCCCGAAGAACCTGACCCCCTGATATTCGTGGCTCTCCCTGGTCCCCTTGTGAACCACTATTGCGGGCACCTTGTCGATCCCATATTTCTTGGCAAGCTCTCCCGGATCATCGATATCGAGATGCTCCGTCTCCACCTTGTCTGAAAGATCGGCAAGCTCATCCACTATCGCGATGGTATCACTGCAAAGCTCACAGCCGTCCTTGCTTGTGAATACCTGTATGAACACGGAACCGTCCATATCCTTCATCGATTCAAGTACCTGGTTCCTGGTGTTCTCGTCCATTATGGCCATTTATCATTCCTCCATGATATCAAACAGGCCAAACGTCCGTGCATGGCCCATGCATAGTCGTTTATACGTCGAGAATATAAATCCTTTCCCCTGAAAGGTTAGGGTTCGAGAGGGTCTATTCTCGCCCAGATATCATCGGGAAGATCATCGTACGGGTTCAGATCATCACCCTTTGAGGATATATCGATACATACATCGTTCATCAGGAGGGCGATATAGTTCTTCTTGATCGACCAGTAGTTGATCCTCCACTCCCTGCCGTCATAGAGGGTGGTCTCCTCCCTCTCGGTCTTGAGGATACCCAGGTCCTCCAGCATGTAGAAGATATCCCGGTCCTCCGTTCTGAGCATGTTATCTATGATCCTCTCTCCGAAGCCAAAGAAGTTCAGAACATGCTGGGCCATCTCCTCCGCCACCTCCCCTTCCAGCCTCTCCTCGGTATTCTTCTTCAGAAATGACCTCTCTATCGCCGAGGCAAGGATCGTTCTTGATACCACATCGGATCTCTCGCCGGGGAAACTGCAGATGTTCTTCTGTAAGATGAGATCCTCTTTCAATACCATGGGATTACTATCCTGCCCCTCGAAGGCTTGACATATGGTACAAGTGTGTCACAGTTATATAAAAACCCACCATCAAACTCCCGTTATTTCTGGCAATTTGCGGAAGATAGGACCAGATCGTTGTGGTATGTTTAATATCAGGTATCGCCTTCTACCTGACGAGGTGCGTTGCTTGCATGATCTACAGCTGAGCGGTTCAGCGATCAGGGCGTTCGTTATCGTTTTCTCAATTGTTGGCATCCTGATCCTGGCACTGATAGGATACATATCCGAGGTGGAGGAGGTGAGTTTATCGGACCTGAAGGACCATGCAGGGGAGGTCGTGAGGTCCCGTGGAGTGGTCCTCGGGACCGTTCATTACGGTTCAGGAGCCTCGAAACTGCTGATCTTCGACCGTAACGACACCGCGGAGGTTTACATCGAGACCTCCGGGAAGGAGTTCCGGCCGGGAAGCCGGATCATGGTCAGAGGCGAGGTCTATCTGGGCGATGAAAGGCCAGGCATCACCGCTGCCAATGACAGGGCCATCGAGGTCCTGGGCAGCGGCGATACAGGGAAACTTGAGAGATGGAGCGAGCCCTTTGATGTCTGCAGCGTCAGCGGTACCGTGGTCTCCTCGGACAGGGTTGGGTGGGACGATCACGACCTGGTGATACTGTACTTCAGGGGGGACGTTCAGGAAAGGATAGGGGCACTCCTACTGGAATGTGATGAGGGGCCCGGCCTTGGTGACCTGATCAACGTCACGGGGGTGCTGGGGGCGGAAGGGAATCTGCTCTGCTTTGGCCCTGGGTCCCTTGAGATATTGAACAGGGCGGTGCCGCGGTGTATCAGCCTGAGGCAGCTCATCCAGGATATGGAGCTTGGCGTGGCCTCCCTTGAGCCCAGGACCCTCGAAGGATATCTCAGATATGAGCCGGCAGGGAGATCGTTCTACATCGGTGAGGAGCCTTCCGGTTCCTCGATAAGCGTGAGGGTAAAGGTCCAAGAGCCGATCGAATTCATACACAAAGGGGACCTTGTGGAGCTCGTCAACTGCTCCATAACCTGGGACCCGGACTCCCTGAGGTATCACCTCTCCCCCGAAATTGTGAGGCTTCTGGAGCCGTACGGAACCTGGGTGATCAACCTCGAATCGCTGGATTACGGGGTTGGGGAGTTCGAGGGGTGCCACGTCCTGGTGAAGGGCATTCTCGAAAGGATCAATGGAAGTGCCGTCATCCTTGACGGGGAGAGGTCGCTTATCGTCGTTGGCATCGACGAGGGCGAGATCGGAGAGGAGGTCGAGCTCCAGGGGACGATAATCTTCGACCCCTTCGACAACAGATACAGGCTGATGGTGGAGGAAGGCCCTTGATGGACCTTCTCCTCCTCGTAATGGCATCCGCCCTCATCGGGACCTCCCTTGGCGTGCTCACCGGGCTTATCCCCGGGCTTCACGTGAACAACGTCGCCATCATCCTGCTCTCCCTGAGCCCGCTTGCCGTATCGGTCATATCGGGCCTGGGCGTCGACAGAGGGACGGTGTACCTCATGGTGGCCTCCTCCATAGTGGCGACGTCCATGGCACACACGTTCCTGGATTTCATACCATCCACCTTTCTGGGCGCACCGGAGGGGGACACCGCCCTGTCTGTACTGCCTGCCCACTCCATGCTCCTCGAGGGAAGGGGGTACTCCGCCGTGGTGTTGTCAGCCGTGGGGTCCTTCGGGGCCGTTGTGATGGGGGTGCTGCTCCTCGTCCCGTACAAGCTGCTGGTGAACGAGCCCGTGAACGGGTACATGCTGCTCAAGGAGTTCATGGTGTGGGTGTTGATGGGGGTCTGCCTGTTGATGCTCCTCACCGAGACATCCAGGATACCATACAGGCCGGTCCGGGGAGAGGATGGGAAGATGAAACTGGAGGAGGGGACCTTCTCCCGTACCGCCGGGGTGATGTGCGCGATGATGCTCTTTATCCTCGCAGGAGGGCTGGGCCGTGTGGTCCTGGCCCTCCCGGTCCGCTCGCGCCGTGGGCTGCCG
>CBDVER010000120.1:0-5450 GCA_965373055.1 uncultured Thermoplasmata archaeon | reverse complement strand
CCTCTCCGTCCCGGTCTCCCTCTCCTGTGCCATTGGTGAGGATTTCGACATCGATTACATGGGGAGGCTTAGGGAGCTCCCGATAGATCTAAGCGGGGTCCATGTGATCGAGGGAGAGCTCTCCCCGCTGTGCACCATATTCACCGACCCCGAGGGGAGGCAGTGCTACGCGTTCATGATGGGCGCGATGGACAGGCAGAACGAGCTGCCGGTGCCGGAGACACACGAATACTGCCACATCGCCACGTCCGACCCTCGATTCTCAGTAAAGGTGGCAGGGAAACAGGGCGGGGAAGGGGCGGATGTCGCACTGGACCCGGGACAGGAGATATTTTTCAGGTGGGAGAGGGAGGACCTCACAGAGGCCCTTGGATACTCCTCCCGGTTCTTCGGGAACCTGGGGGAGTGGATCAAGCTGTCCGAACTGATGGGATGGTCCGGGATCGTGGAATCCATAGGTAGGGGAGACGTCCCCACATATCCGGAGGCCTTCGATCTTATCGATGAGGCCGTGATCACCGACGGGGAGAGAGGGGCCTATCTGATAACATCAGGTGGGATATTTCGCTCCCCTGCCTGTGATGTGGACGTCGTGGACCCGACCGGTGCCGGAGATGCGTTCAGGGGAGGGTTCTATGCTGCGCTCCATCACGGTCGATCGAGCCGGGAGGCCCTTGCATTCGGGAACAGGATGGCGTCGTTATCCGTTGCCACCCAGGGGGCCCAGAACCACCTGATGGACTGGGACGGCCTGGAGAATATGGTGCGGTCAGATAATTGACCTTTCTATCGGCTTGACCTGAAGATCGCTCTCTCTATCTCCCTCACATCCCACGCATGGACGTTCTCCTCTTCCGCTCTTTTTCTCTTGAACGTATCTGTGAACCCCTTTTTTGATACGATGAGAAAGCTCTCCCTTCGGACCCCCTGCCTCCACTGGACCAGTTCAGCCTTCCTTTTCAGATCGTCTAGGAGATCAATGCCCACCGGACGATTCCTCCACTTGACCTCGACAAACAGTATCTCATCCGTATCCTCATCAATTGCGACGATATCTATCTCCTCCCCCTTTCTGTTCCACCATCTACCCATCATGGTAGGAGATATCAGGCTCTTCTCCTTCAGTATGATCTGTTCTATCACGCCTTCCATGGCCCTGGAGATTATCTGAGGCATCTCCTCCCTCACCTCATTCAGAACCCTCTCCGGGTCAGTTTCAAGCCTGGACGCCCTTGAGAATATATATCTGAACCAGAATGCCAGGAAGGGGTCCACGATCCGATATCTTACCCTTTTATTGTTATCCACGGTAACTGGCCTCTCTCCCCTCACGAGCTCATACTCCCTGTCGAGCTCACCCAGATATTTTGATACGGTCGCCTGGTTCAAACCAGAATGATGTGCTATCTCCATGGGGGTGCTTTTTCCACGGCTGACGCTCTCAAGGATAGAGAAATATCCCTTGTGCTGCGAGCCGAATTCCATCGTCAGGATATTCACCCCTTCCTCCCTCAGGAACGATGAGGTGCCCATGAACATCTCCCTTACGATGTCCCTATCCCTTTCCACCTCATTCAGGTATCTGGGAACCCCACCGAAGATCGAATAATACCTCAACCCCTCCTCCAGGTCCATTCCGTTCGCCCCCATCATTTCCAGTGATGAATAGATATCAAAGGGGCCCAGCCTCATCATTCCATTTGCCCTTCCGAAAAGGGGCTGTTTTGCATCCCGAAATATCCTCTTTATCATCCCCACGTATGATCCGACCGCGATGAATAGAGGGCCGGAACCATCCTTCAGGTCGTCCCATATCCTCTGTATGTTGTCGAATATCCCGGGGTCAACCCTTGAAAGGTTCTGGAACTCGTCAATGATCAGGATGAGCCCCCTCTTTTGGCAGATGGTGAACAGCTCATCCCATGATTCTATGCTGGGACGGTGGCCGAGAATATCCTCCAGGGCCCCCTCACAATCCCGAAAGATCAGATGCTGGCTCTTGGATTCTATGAACAGATAAATGCCAGATCTTCCCCGGAGGAACTCCTTGACCAGGCTGGTCTTTCCTATCCGCCTCCTGCCGTAGACCACGACCATCTGTGCTTTCTTTCTGGACCTCTCATGGAACTGGGCAAGTTCGAGCAGCTCCTTCTCACGATCTATAAACATAGTTACTGGCCAGTAAGTTACTGTTCAGTAATTATAATTTTCCCAATGGATGGCCCGTCCAATATTGGGGGTCGTGCCTACAGGCTCACAATTATATCCACTCAGCTCGCCCATCACTCATCGTAGATCAGCTAGGTCTCGTTCATCATCGTGGAGTAGGTGTATCGTACGGTCTGTATTTATCCTTAGCTGATGTATCATATGTTGAAAGTTTTAAATAGCCTCTCCTTTCTCCCCGGGTCGTGAAGGTACTTCCCGGATTGAAGAAGCTCCTGAGGCAGGGTCCCGTCCATGTGACGCTTATCGACCCGGATAAGCAGTCCCCGATGGAAGGGGCCAGGATAGCGAGGTCCGCACAGGAAGGGTGGACCCATTTCATCCTGATAGGGGGAACCTCCGGCGTCGACCTCCAGATGCTGGATGCCACGATACAGGAGGTCAAGGAGGCCACCTCACTTCCCATCATCACCTTCCCCGCATCCTCGGCCATCATCTCCCACCACTCCCACGCAATACTTTTCATGAGCCTGATGAACTCCAGCAACGTCAAGTACGTTATCAGGGAGGCATCCCTTGGGGCCGAGTTCATCAGGGATGAGGGTATCGAGGCACTCTCGACAGGGTACGTGGTCGTCGAGCCCGGAATGCTGGTTGGAAAGGTGGGGGAGGTCACCCTCATACCGAGGAACGACCTCAGGACCGCCCGGGGCTATGCCCTCGCCGCGGAGATGTTCGGCTTCTCCCTCTTCTACCTCGAGGGGGGTTCGGGGGTCAGCGAACCGGTGCCCACGGAGATGATCTCATCGGTCAGGGAGGTGCTCACCATTCCACTGGTGGTGGGGGGAGGGATTGACACTCCGGATAAGGCAGGTGATGCTGTGAAGGCCGGAGCGGACATCATCGTCACGGGCAACGTCGTGGAGAGCGGCGAGGACATCAAGGATAATATCAGGGCGATCATCAAGGAGATGGGACTCAGATGGAAGGGGCGCTGATCGTCAACTACATCTCACCGATCGGAACGCTTCAGGCGAGGTTCAATGATAGGGGCTTGTTCCGGCTGGGACTCCTATCCAACATGAGTGATATAATGGAGCCTTCAGGAGATCCCTTCGACCCCCGGTGGACCATATTGAAAGATCGATTGGACGATTACTTCGGGGGAAAGGGGCTCGATCCGGCAGGCGTGGAACTGGACCTCTCATCCCTCTCCGATTTCAGCAGGGACGTGTACAGGGAGCTTGTCAAGGTCCCCCACGGAGAGGTGATCACATACGGGGACCTTGCCAGATCGGCGGGATACCCGGGAGGGGCAAGGGCGGTGGGGAGGGCGATGAACTCCAACCCTTTTCTTCTGCTGGTCCCCTGCCACAGGGTGGTCGCCAGGGGCTCGGGAGGGGGACATGCCATAGGTGGATTCGGCATTGGAACGGAGGTCAAACGGACCCTTCTCTCACTTGAAGGATCGATCGACCGGATCCAATGAAACGGACGGGGCCCATACCAATTATTTTTTGAAACACTTTATATCGGTTATTTTATAAATCCCATAACACAACATTTCCTCGACAGTACAGAGGTATACCATACGGTTTGGCATTGGCCATTGAATTGATCTAAAAATGAGATCAGTGCATTTATACTCCAAAATTCAAGTTTATAAATGATCGAAAAAAATTATAATTTGATAACATAGATATATAAAGATACGAAAATAATTTACGCATGCCCAGAAGGGAGATTTAAGAAATGAAAAGACGAAATATGTTAATTGGAACGTTGTGTGTGTTTGTAATATTACTATTACTTTCACCAAATGTTGATGCAAGAAATAATAACTGCCAAAAAATCGCAGGTATCACGGAAGCAGGACCTAGAGAATATAAAGAACCTGCTGTAAGTGCAACAGAAGATTTGTTAGCGATAGTATATACATACAGACCCTATAATGAAGGAGGATCTACCACCTATGAAATTAGGATGGTTATTTCATTTGATGGTGGATTGACATTCAGCACTCTTCATACGAAAGTAAATGAGAAAAATAATGAATGTCGATATCCAGATGTTCTTGTAACAAAGAAACACTTCTGTGATAATGAATATGATGTCATTTATGTAGTATGGCAGGAAAAGGTTAATGACAAATGGCAGATTAACTCACAGAGTTTTTTTATTGGCCAAAATAATAATCCTGTAGTAATGGACGGTGAAAGATATCTATCAACTCCAACTGGAGATTTTTTGGACTCGATATATCCCAGAATAGAAGGAGGTTATATACCATATTATAAAGAAGGTATATTTCATAAAGATTCAGCTACAATTGTTATGGTGGCATGGCAACAAGATTATGATGATCCTGGTAACTATCGGATTCGGTGCTGTTTCAAAGATTATCAGACTCATTACTCTACAATGAGGGCGCAATCACATTCGAATACAGCATGGACAATACCCTTTGATTGGCCAAACCAACCACTAAGTGAATCAGAACGGATTGTGCATCCCTCAATTGATGTTCAGGTGAACAGAATGGATTCGTCACAATACTCACATCCAAAAATGGATTTTGCTATGTCTTTTGAACAAAGGAAAACTAGTACAGGTGGTACATATGAATATAATGGATGTGTCAATGGTGGTCATGATCAGAGATTAAATACAGTGAACCCTACATATCCTTCAACAGGTTTTTCGATGTCAACACTCAGAAGGTATAATTTAGTATCAAACGGGTGGTGCTATCCAGATGTTGCATATATTTGTTATGGAGGCACTGTATATCAAACAGTCGCTTTTCAAGATCCGGATGATAATGATGCAAAGGTAGATGCAACACATCATGCACACACAGATCCTGAAATGACTTTAGGGCCATGTAAAACCCCCACATTAAGAGGTATTTCCATTGATCATATTACTCCTGAATATTTTTCATCTGCAAACTCGGGAGAGAGAAGTGGGTGGACAAATCCAGGTGGTATCACTGTAATTTGGAGAAGTGATGTTACTATACCTGATACTCAAAATACATATGGTGTTGACAGTGTGAACTTAGAATACAAGAATAATCATCTTCGAGTAATCCATTATTATTACAGGGTGTTGCAACCTACAAAATGGGAAATAAATAGAGGGCCATGGATCTTCCAGCAGAAAGCTAGAAATGTTGACAACTCCATGACCCAGTGCTACAAATGCCAACAGAACGAGTATACCTCTCTTGGGTAAAAATTGTTTCGGAATATCTGAACGATGTCACTGCGTCAACTATCATG
>CBDVER010000119.1:0-5465 GCA_965373055.1 uncultured Thermoplasmata archaeon | reverse complement strand
ATCCCGGAGATACTTTCAACGTTCCGACGATCGTGATTGGGGAAGAACAGGAGGGCGAAAACGACCTGAATGTGCACCTGATCATCATAATGAACCTGGTGGCCCTATCGATCCTCCTTGTCGTGGTGTTCATCCTATTTTCAAGGATCCGGTCCTACAGGGAGCTCATAGGCGCATATGAGGAATAGCTCATATCATTCCGGCCCTTTTTCTCTCCATCATTATATTCTCTATCATCTTTCCTCTATTGACGACGTCCCCATGGCCGAAACCGGCGCACTTCATGTGGACCATCAGCCTTCCATCGGGCATGAGCAGGAACGGATACGTGGCGCAGGTATAGGGCCAATCCGGGTACACGGAGCAGACGTTGTCCCCTTTCAACAGGGGACACCTACCTTCTATCTGAAAGATCGGATGGGTCCGCCCCGTCGAGGGGTCCTCCTCAAGGCGGTCCGTTCGGAAGGGGTCGAACCTGGGGTCATCCATCATCCGTCCGTACTCGTACCAGGTGAGGTTGATCCTCCATCCTGTCTTGCAGCACCAGGAACACCTTATACACTCCCATCGGTCCCCATCCTCCAGCTCCCTCCACTCCTTCCGGATCACCAGCTCCTCATCCACCCTCCCCTCCTTCCTGTATCCTGACGTCCCCATGGAGGGTGTAATCGCCTGGATATCTAAATAGATGCTCCACAAAGTAGAATTAAGAACCAGCACAATCAAGTGCTCGTGCCGAGAAAGAAAAGGAAGGGCTACATCAAACCGATAGCCGTCACGCTGGTTGCCTTATTCGCGGTATTCATCCTGATCGCGGCCTCGACCTTCGGCGTCCTCCTCCTCCTTCGATACATGGATGGATCGAGGTACAGGGAGGGGTTCACGGTCGATGACCTGATCATACCCGGGTCAGAATACAGGGAGCCCCTATCGGAGGAACCCCCCCTGTTCATCACGGGAGGACAGGCTCCAAATATCTACGGCAAGCTGACAAGGCAGGTCAATGCCACCGAAGGGGTGGGCGCCTTCATCAAACTCTCACTGGTCAACGAGGGGAACAGGTCCATCTTCGTTGAAAATATCATCCTGGAGCCCGAATGGGGGGCGGAGATCATCAAACCGGTAAACAGGTACGTCCATCCGCTCACGGAAATAGATCTCTGCAAGGCATATATGTCCATTCCGTCCCCCTCTCCCTCCTTATCGGATAGAGGTTGCACCGTCTATGCAGATCTCCTTATCGAGAAGAACACCTCATGGGTTCGGAGGGAGCATCGAGAGCTCAGCAGTTTCGATATAGAAATGGATCAGCTTTCAAGAAAAGGGAATGAGTTCGAGGTCGAGGAGAACTACTATTTCTGGTATGACAGGGTAAACTCGATGATAGATGACGACATGGATTACCTGATATCACTTCTGGACGAGGCCTCACCCGGATGGGAGGAGGGATATACGGTTCAATCGATCGTGGACGTATTCGAATACATCAACTCCGAGATAGAGTACATCCCGGACCCCGATACGGAAGGGGACCATTGGTATTCCCCGTCCGAGTGCATTGCGCGGGGAGGGGGGGACTGTGAGGATTTCTCGATGCTCTTTGGAGGACTTATCACGGCCATGGGGGGTTCCGCAAGGGTGATATTCACAGATTCACATGCTTTCTGCTCTGTATTCCTAGGGCATGACGACTCCATACTGGATCTGATAGAGGGGAGGTCGGGGTCCAAACTTGCCATGCAGGTGTGGGAGGACGATCTGGGCAAGTGGCTCATCGTGGAGCCGCAGTCCAATTTCCTGTTCGGCTGGTTTCCGGTCGGAGCGATGCCCATTGAGCTCGCAGATGGCCAGATGTACCTATATGGGCACTCCGGACTGGGATGGGATATACCCAATACCGACAGTATCTATATAGTCGATATATATTTAAATTAGAACTCTATATTATGGTCCGGTGATATCATGGAGACCAGAAAGGTCCAGATCTCGGGCGGCTCGACCTATATCATTTCCCTACCCAAGAAGTGGGCCGTCAGAAACGGCATCAAGAACGGCAGCTCGCTCAATATGTACGAGGACCAGGGGGACAATCTCATAATATCTCCCGAGATGATCTCCTTCAAGAACAGGCATATCGGAGAGATAAGGATCCAGGGCACCGAGAGCCCGGAGGCCCTCATGAGGAGGCTTGTGGGTGCCTACGTATCCGGGGTCACACAATTGGACGTGGTATCCAAGGGCGAGATCCCCACCGCCCTTTCCCGGGCGGTAAGGGAATTTACAAGGCTGGTCATGGGAGTCGAGATAGTTGAGGAGAGAAAAGACCTATTGAGGCTTCAGGACCTGATCGACCCCTCGGATTTCTCCATCCGTTCAGGCATAAAGAGAATGGCCTATATTGCGGAGCAGATGATCAGGGATTCCCTCGATGGGCTCAGGGGCAACGACCCGGACCTGATGGAAGATGTGGTCCTTCGTGACGTGGAGGTTGACCGTATATCCTGGCTTATCCACAAGGAGTACAATATGATCAACTCCTCCCCGAGAACGTCCGGCCGGACCTCCATGCTTCCAAATGAGGGTCTGAACTACCTCCTGGCCTCAAGGGCCATAGAGAGGGTGGCCGACCACGCCAACGATGTGGCAAAGAGGCTCAATGGAGTGGACCTCACGGCGCCCGAGACACAGCTTGTCAAGATATTCAATGAGGGGAACAGGGCCAAAAAGCTGTTCACGGATTCCGTTGCCTCCCTGCTTTCACAGGACCTGAAACAGGCGGACTCCGTCGTGGATGGGTCAAGGGACCTCAAGGACCGGATCGACCCAATGCTGAAAAGTGTGTTCAAATTGCCCCCTGACGAGGCAGTGCTCCTTGCGTTCATACTCAATTCGATCGACAGGATCGCATCCTATTCCGGAGATATTGCCAAGGCCACGTTGAACAAGCACTCCCCACCTAAGAGGTAGATCGATCCTTTCTTGACCTCTTCCATACGAGAAAACCCACACCGGCTGCTGCGATAAGCCCAAATAGTAACAGGGGCAGGATAACGCTTGTTCCCCCGACACCTCCACCTACGGCTCCCCCGGCAATTATCGTGATATCTATCCAGCTGGGTATTGACTCGTCCCCCGAGGAGGATATCGATCTGACCTGGATCCTGTGGTCTCCCTCGCTCAGGCCCGAGACCCTTATGCTCCAGGGGTTGAAGGATCGGTTCTCCTGCGTTTCGACCAGTTCCCAATCCCCTTCATCGATCCTGTATTCGGTCCTCTCGTAATTCTCGCCCCTGCTCCAGCCCAGGCCGGATACCACCAGGGGTAGTGACACGTTGAATGAATAGTAGGCCATTATCGATCCGTTGCCGTCGATTCCGGTAATATGGGCCTGAAGGTCCACATCGTAGGATGTGTCCGCCGAGATCATCCCCGATACCCGGACCGAATTGTATGCGTCGACCACGCCGTAGCCGAAATCCACCTCCCAGAACGGGTCCAGATCGGGATATGTGGGCTCCTGTTTTCTCTCCGCCGTGTACTTGAGGATCTCCTTGACCAGGTCGTTCTCACCCTTGAGGTCCGGGTTCGCCTCAAGCATGAGGCCGATCAGACCGGCGACAAGAGGGGTGGAGTAAGAGGTGCCTGACCCCCTGTTAGCGTATCCGTTGTTCGACGCGTCACCCACGATCCTCGCTGTCGAGGGCTGCAGGTTCATAATATGGGTTCCGGGGGCGGCGATATCGGGTTTCAGCTCATCGTACGGGTTGCCATCATTGTTATCCGTCCTGGGGCCCCTCGAGGAATATTCCGCAATAAAATCATCTTCATGTTCAAGTGTTTCATCATCATCGGTGGCAGCGACGACTATCGCCCTTGAGGAGGCGGAAAGCCCGTTGAATCCCGTGTTGTCGGGGCCAGCGTTTCCCGCTGCATTTACAACTATGGCACCTCTCTCTGCGGCCTCGTCGAGAAGTCTGGAATATGGGTCGGTCCCGTCTGAATCGGACCCGATATCAATGCCCCACGAAATGGACATGATATCTATCCCGATATAGTCGCCGCCGCCGGATGGCCAGCTGTTCTCAAGGTTATCTATCCCCCACTGAACCCCCCTGAGGGTCCCATCCTTCATCTGTGGGTCGGTGAGGGCCCCGACCCAGAACTCGCCGGGAGCGTAGCCGATCTTCGTACCTATCCGGATATCAACCAACCTTGCGCCAGGTGCTACGCCCATATAGGTGCCGTCAGGGGCACCTGTCCCCGTAGCGATGCCGGAGCAGGTCGATCCGTGCCCCTGGATGTCGTCCGGATTGTATGTGCCGTCCTGAGGATAGAGGAAGCCCATGTTATCCGGCTTGGTCATATCCACTCCCGCAAGGAACTTTCCCTTCAACGAGGGGTGCTCATCGTCTATACCAGTATCGATGACGGCAATGGAAGACCCCATGCCGGAGTAACCCAGGTCCCAGGCGGTCTCTGGGGAGTACATGTCCGACTCTCTCGCCCTGACGGTTGGCGTCGCGATATCCGAAAAGAGAACCGCCTCTCCGATGGGGTCGACAAATACCGTTCCCTCCAGTCCAAGGAGTTCGTATATTCGGTAAGGGGGGACCTGCCTGATGGTCAATGCGTCGATGGGCTCTATGTGGCTTACCACGTCGAATTCCCTGTTTCTCAACCAGTTGAACTGGGACTCCTCTATAGGGCCGTCGAAGGAGAGGATGAGGTTCAACCTCATATCCGAAACAGGGTACATGTCCACGAGATCATCGAGCACGTCGTTGACCCCATCACTATCCAGATCGTTGGCCGTCCTCTCCCACCAAGGTGCCTCGATAACGGATCTATCGTGATCCGGCTCCCATGGATCCTCGAGTATCGTGCCCTTGATAGGAGAAGGGCTGAGATCCATTGCCATGGTCATGGGAAGGGAGAGCAGCACAAGTGTGACAAGCAAAGGAAGTGATCTCATTGAAAACCGCATTGGAATGATACTTCTTAACCTTTCCACTTGGATATTCGGTAGATCGAGAAAATAAGGAGGAAACGGGGCGGTGGGGATAATGCAAAGGGGGAAGGTGGGAAAAAGGTTTCCGCCCCGTATGATAATAAAAAGGTGAGGGGGGTATTTATCATTCTAGCCTAATTGTGTACACTTGTTACACTTCCCATTATCCGACGATGCCCTGGATCCCAACTTTGACAGATCTAATTTGATTTAAGCCGGTCAATTTTGGGAGAGGCCTCACTTTGACACTCATATGTATTCATATGTAAAAGTTAGGCTGGATCTTTTCAATATTCATAACATCTCGTTCACCCTGCGGAGTGCAGGTTGAAACAGCGGGGGCGGTATGTCCGCCCCCTTAGCTCTCCTTCCCGATCAGCACCTGGGCCATCTGAGGGGATACATGTTGACCAGACGGAGATTGTATACGTCCATTGCCACCAAGAGTCCATTCATT
>CBDVER010000118.1:0-5479 GCA_965373055.1 uncultured Thermoplasmata archaeon | reverse complement strand
CTCCCACTTCACTGTTTGTTCTGGTTCTGGGCAACGCCGGCTATGAAAGCCTGAACGGCCGCCATCGCGGCCGCCCTCTTCGCGCCGCCCTGCTGGGCCTTCTGCGTTTTGTAGTACTCCACCACGATGTCCATGATGTTGTACCTGGGTATGAAGGAGGTGGTGTAGTCCCCATTGAGGAAGTTGGGATGCTCCAGGACGACCTCGTGGAACGGGATGTTGGTCCTCACACCGCTTATCTGCATCTCCCACAGGGCCCTCTTGGACCTTGCAATGCAGTAGTCCCTGTTCTCCCCCCAGACGATCAGCTTCGCGATCATCGAATCATAATATGGCGGTATCGTATATCCAGGATAGACGCCGGAGTCGATCCTTATGCCAGGTCCTGATGCCTCCGCATACCTGACTATCTTGCCAGGAGCGGGAGCAAAATCGTTCAGTGGGTCCTCCGCGTTGAGCCTGAACTCGATGGCGTGCCCTGTCTGTGTGATGTCCTCCTGGGCATAGCTGAGGTCGAGTCCGGAGGCCACATAGAGCATCTCCCTGCCTATGTCCGTCCTGGTGACCTCCTCGGTGATGGGGTGCTCCACCTGCAGCCTCGTGTTCATCTCCAGGAAGAAGTACTCCCCGTCCTTGAACATGAACTCGCAGGTACCTGCGTTCCAGTATCCAGCCGTCTTTGCCGCGGTTACCGCCTGCCTTCCCATCTCCTCCCTGAGGTCCGGATCAAGCGCAGTTGAAGGTGTCTCCTCGATCAGCTTCTGATTTCTTCTCTGTACCGAGCACTCCCTCTCGTAGAGGTGGATGATGTTCCCCTTCTTGTCCCCGATCACCTGGAACTCTATGTGCCTGGGGTCGTCTATGTATTTCTCTATGAAAACGGAGTCATCCCCGAAGGAGTTCTTCGCCAGGACCCTGATGGATTCAAGCGTCTCCTCCATCTCGCTATCGTTGGAGACCATCTTGATGCCTCTACCGCCGCCGCCCGCCGACGCCTTCAACATGATGGGGTATCCCACCTCATTGGCGATGTCCTTGGCCTTCTCATGGTCCGCTATGGCCTTCACAACGCCCGGAACCACCGCGACACCAGCTTCGATCATAGATGTCTTTGCGGCGATCTTGGACCCCATCAGCCTCATCGCGGACTCGGGAGGTCCTATGAACTCTATGCCGTTTGTATGACATAATTTACAAAAATCCGCGTTCTCCGCGAGGAAGCCGTATCCTGGATGGATGCCTTCCACATCCGCCTTGAGCGCAACGTCGATGAGCTTCTCCTGTACGAGATAGCTCATCCTGGCAGGGCCTTTTCCGATATTATATGCCTCATCCGCGTATTTCACGAAGAGGGCGTTCTTGTCCGCATCGGAATAGACCGCCACGGTATCTATATTGAGCTCCTTGCAGGCCCTCATTATACGGATCGCGATCTCGCCCCTGTTGGCGATCATCACCTTGTTGATCAAACCCTCTTTGGCCATCTCATCACCTCAGAGTATCTGCATCATCAGCGTTCCGGTCTCGACAGCGTCACCCTCTTCCACGTAGATCTTCTTAACCTCGCCGCCGTGGTCCGCCTTGACCTCGGTCTCCATCTTCATCGCCTCGACGGTTGCGACCACCTGCCCCTCCTCCACCTTGTCGCCCTCGGCGACCCTGATGGAGAGGACCGTTCCCTGCATTGGGCTTTTAAAACCGCCCTCGACGTCGGTCGGGGGCGCCTCGGCGCCGCCGCCCTCCCCGGCGACTATGAAGCCGCCCTTGGGGGTAAGCTTGACCTCGAACATCTCGCCGTCCACCTCCACATCGAACTCTGTGGGTATGGCAGCAGGTCCTCCGCCTTTTGGCTCCTCCTCATAAAGGTGTATATCCTTGAGCTCCGGGAAGAAGGACTTCACGAACGCCCTGGTCGCCGGGTGATCGATGGGGAGCGGAAGGTCCTCTGACGTGAACTCCGCGACCGCCTCTCCCTTGAGGAACTTGAGACCAACCTGCGGGTATATCGCGTAGATAAGAACATCCTCAGGTTCCTTGTACAATCCCATATCCTTGAGCTCCTTCTCCCTGAGGTCCCACTCCGGCTCGAGAAGGTCTGCCGGCCTGCAGGTGATGATCTGCTCCTTCCAGGTCGGCCCGAGGATCCGCTCCTTGATCTCGTCGGAGATCGGCGCGGGAGATTTACCGTACATCCCCTTCACGTAGTCGATCGTCTCCTTGGGGAGGTTCTTGTACCTGCCGAACAGGACGTTCATCACGGCCTGAACCCCCACAACCTGTGAGGTGGGCGTCACCAGGGGAGGATAGCCGAGCTCCTCCCTGACGATGGGGATCTCCTTGAGAACATCATCCAGTTTGTTGATGGCCCCCTGCATCTCCAGCTGGGAGACCAGGTTCGAGATCATCCCTCCGGGGATCTGATGCATCACGATGGACGGGTCCGGCCTGAGCGCCTCCATCCTGATGAGATGCCTGTACTTCTTGGCGACTTTCCTGAAGTGGTCCCTGATCTCCATGAGGAGGTCCACGTCAAGGCCGGTATCCCACTCCGTCCCCTTGAACGCCAGGACGACGGACTCCGTTGCGGGATGTCCGGTCCCCTCTGCGATCGGAGAGATATCGGTATCGACCACATCCACACCTGCGTCGGCAGCTCTCTGATATGAGAGTCCGGTCATGCCGGATGTGGAGTGGGAGTGGAGGTCCACAGGGCACTTTCCTCCCTGGTCCTTGTATCCCGTGATGATATCGTAGGCCCTCTTCGGTGTGATCATGCCCGCCATGTCCTTGATACAGACGGAGTCTGCCCCCATCTTCTCCAGGTCATGCATGAACTTGATGTAATACTCGGTGGTATGAACGGGTGAGATCGTGTAGGAAACACACGCCTGAAGATGGGCACCCTCCGTCTTGACGGCCTTCATGGGCACCTCCATGTTCCGGAGATCATTGAGGGCATCGAAGACCCTGAAGACGTCGATGCCGTTCTTGTGGGCATAGTGGACGAACTTCTGAACGATATCGTCGGGGAAGTTCCTGTAGGCGACGATGTTCTGGGCGCGAAGGAGCATCATCAGCTTCGTGTTGGGCATCTTCTTCCTTATGAGCCTGAGCCTCTCCCATGGGCTCTGGTTCAGGAACCTGAGAGGGACGTCGAAAGTGGCGCCACCCCACATCTCAACTGCCCAGAAGCCGACCTTGTCCAGTTTCTCCAGTATCGGCTCCATATCCTCCGTCCTCATCCTTGTGGCGAAGATGGACTGGTGCGCATCGCGTAATATCATTTCAGTGATACCGATCTTTCCCATTAGTTTTTCACCATCCCAACATCTCTATGTTGTCACTATGGTCGCGTGGGTAGATGGGCATATATATTAAAAGTTTGCCAAATCGGTGTAACTGGTGATGATCTATGATCCCCCGGAAAGGGGAAAAAGAGCCCATGCGGGCGTATTCAGGGTCGAGGCCCTAGAAGTCGCATCCCTTGATGTCGCATTCAGGGTTCCTGCAGAAGAAACACATGCCCTGCCTTGTCAGCGTGGGCTGGCCGCAGCTGGGACAGGTTGAGTGGTAGCCGTTCATGATGAGATAGCCTCCCGTACAGCCTAACTTTGACATATGAGTACAGATGAGTGCCAAAGTGAGGCTTCTCCCAACATTGACAGGCTCATATCCTGATGAATCAATAGATTCATCCAACCTTCACCGAAGTATCGGTTCAGATCATATTCGATCTGTCAAAGTTGGGATACGGGAGAAATATATTGGATTGTGAATTATAAGGCTAACAGGAGGAGGGGGGTGTGAAACTGATGATACTGGGTGCGGGTATGCGAGGCCCCGGGTGAAATGAGGAATTTGGGTGCAGGGAATTCAACGACAGGAACAGCATACCGGCGAGTTGTCCGACCTGAACGAAGTTATCTATGAGAACGAAGTGAAATTGCAATGAGGTCGAGCATCGCAGGCTAAGCCGATGAGCGTAGAAGTTCCTAATTTTCCCAAACCACTATGGATTGGCGTGATTTTCAATAACCTTTTCATTTCAGTAAGGAGCTTGGGTAGGATGAATCAGAAGTCCATCCATGAAGTGTCAATAACTTTGCCGACTATATTGTCGTAGATCTCAGTATTCTCGATAAAGAGTTTTTTCTTCTTGAGATATGGAGATATTTTCTTTTTGCCGGAGTATTCTTCTTTGACTTTTTCAACTTCATTGAACTTATAAATGGTATTCAATGCATTGATAATTCCAACATCATTCATTATCTTATGATCCTTCAATTTCCAATTCTTATAATCTTGATGTACTTTTGGAGAATGATAATAGTATGTATTTGGATTGAATATTCGCGCTTTGCTCTGAAGAAGAACATCATTATAATGTGCAACGCTTTTGAATCCTCTGTCAAGGAGGTTTTGTTCTTTCATTTCTCCTACAAATCTCCAAGGTTTTACATTACATCCAATGAAATCCGCACCTAGGAACTGAGATAAAATATCAGAGGATGGTGCTTCATTGGCATCAATTGAAGTTGTCAATATCTTATTCATTTGGGAGTGATATACAACGTAATCCTCTCCAAATGCCTTATCCAGGGCTCGTAATATCATTCTCACTCCAGATTGATGTTTCTCGTTCAATGCACTTCCAGTGTAGTCAATCCAGATATTAGAATACTTGTTTTTCTTATAATGCTCAAGTATTGCCGTGATTGCCTTCTTAGTTATTGTTGGCTGGATGGGAACAAAAATCGGTTTTTTATTTCTTTCAGCTAAGACGTCCATGAAATTCGTGATTATTCGAATGTATTCATATAGTTCAGTATTGTAATTCTTACCGAATTTCACATCTGGGACCAACAACATATTTTTTGAATGCGTATATAAATTTTGCAAGAAGGTTTCAAAATTATCTTCATCAAATGGGGGGTAAATTCTACCTGTTGATGTTTTTCTCGCAACAAATGGGTTTTTATTGAATACAACTGTTGGCACAATAACATCTGGCTTAATTGAGTTTAGATTAGAATTGAATCGGATTATCTTCCTGAACGATGATACATCATTCTCTGACGATTCTATCAATCGCCCAATACCCTTCCAGGTCTGTGGATGGCTAACATACAGTGGGCATTCTATAATGAGTGGAGTGGTTTTATTTTTGATAAAATCAGGTGTCTTCACCTTCTTCTCAACAATTGCCTGAACGCCCAACGAGTCTAATGTTTTACATGGAGTTTCAAGCTGAATAGGATTACGCTTTTCGCCATCAAGTGATATCTCCTTCACAACATAATCCTTAATGTCATCAGCTCGCCGGACTTTTTCACAACTCAAATGGGGGTCAAAGGTATCAACCATTACATCGCTCCATAGCTTCTATTATTATAGGTTTTACTGCCGAGATCCATATATTATCATCAATATTTAGTGGTTTGTTTCCTAATGAAATCTCCTTCTCTGTTTCATCTATTAC
>CBDVER010000117.1:0-5530 GCA_965373055.1 uncultured Thermoplasmata archaeon | reverse complement strand
CCTGGCCATCCACGAAGTTCCACTCGTATTTCAGGACGAAATAGAAGAACTGATCGTTCCACATCTCCACGACGATCGGCTTTCCATATTCCCTGGCCATGTTCACCACGAATTCAGTGTTGTTATCGTAGAAATCCTTCGTGACCCTTACGGCCATCTGCAGCTCCTCGGGTATCCTGAAACCCATCCCATTGAGAATCTTTCTGGAGAGGTCGAACCTGACCATCATCTCACTCTTTGCGCTGTCCAGGTCCACACACAGGGCGTGACAATCAGGCATGGTGAAGGCCCTCAGCCTACGAAGGCCCGTGAGCTCGCCCCTCTGTTCCACCCTGAACGAATATCTGGTCAGCTCGTAGAGCCGAATTGGCATCTGCTTGTATGAGAACGTGGCATCGTGTGCCATCAGGAACTGTCCGAAGCACGCGGCGAACCTCAGAAACACCCTCTTATCAGGGGTGTCGATCGTGTACTGCCTGGCCGGAAACCGATCCAGGTATGATTTCAGGGATGGGTGCTCGAAGTCGTACATTATGGGGGATTCTATCTCCATGCCCCCGTATGCCTTGACCTCCGAGGTGACGTACTGCTCCAGAAGTGATTTGATGAACCTGCCCTTGGGATAGAACCTCATGTTTCCCGGGTCCGATCCCGGCTCGTAATCCGCGATCTCCAGGGACCTCATGTACTTCACATGCGGAGGCTCACCCTTTGCCGTCCTCGATCTGGAGATCTCATACTCAAGGAATTTCCTGAGCGGGGTATCCCCCTTGAAATCAAAACCCTTCACCTTGTTGTTCTCGACCCTGACTGGATGAAGCTCACCTTCCAGGTCGAGTACATACCAGCTGGACCTCGCCTTCTTCTCGGACCCCAGGGCCTTCGACTCATCTGCCTTTTTCTTTTCTGTCCAGGGCCTTATCTCCCTTGATAGTTCGGATAGAGGATGTCCCTTGCAGTTGAGGTCAAATGATTTGTACCATCCAAATGGAGACCGCTTCGTCTCCAACCCTGATCCCGATACCGCGGCCTCCAGAGCCTTCATGATCTCCTTGGCATCATCCGGCGTACCAAGGTCGGAGCTCAGGTGCGCGTATGGGTACAGCATGACCCTCTCGGTCTTGAGTGTGGCCGCGATGTTCCTTATCTCCTTCAGGCATCCGGAGACCACCTCATCCCTGAACTTCATGTCTCCTTTTTCCACCGTGCAGAATACAACAAGGCAATCCTCCATGCTGTCGGATCCACTCTCGACATCCTCGGCGATATTCTTGATCGCCTTGGTCACCCTGTACTCCATGCGGCCCGAATGTATGAGAAGAATTTTCATTCTATCACTACCAGGGTGGTCAAAATTGACCATTTACTTAATGTTATCGAACAGGGATCAGACCGGCATCTTCGTCGGTCCGCCCCCCATCAGGTTGTCCATGTACTTCCTGCTGAGAAGGGTCAGATACTCGGCCTCTATGAGGGACCCGTCCGAAAAGCTCTTCTGGGCTGTTTTGTAGAATGATAGAGGCTGGGTAATATCCAGGCCCTCATCCTTTCTCGTGTATATGTCGAACTTGAGCTCGTTCATGTCCTTCTCGATCCGCGTCCTCATATCACCTTTTGTCAGGATCTTTGGAAAGTTGGACCCAAGCTCGCGATACAGGTCCAAAGCCTTGCTGTATCTCCCCAGGTCCGTCAGCTTCTTTATGAACGGAACCCGCTTCTTCCTGATCAGGAACATCTGGGGTTCGTCCCTGTATCTATCCATTATGGCCTCAAGGGAATCGTGGTGGATCGAGAGGAATACCTCGAGGAATTCACCCCTTTTAACGGCCATGTCACCCATCCTTGAGAGCACATCCTCCATCAATTTGATCCCCTCTACGTACCTTTCGCCCTTGATCATATTCCTTGCTTTCTTCAGTTCATCGGAGAGATCTCCCGGGTCGGAGCCCATCGCCTCCAGTTTCGATGATAACAACCTGTACTCGATTATCATGGACGAAACCCTCTGAGCCCTTTCCAGGAACTGGGTCTTCAGTTTGATGTTCATCTCATTCAAGAGGGCCCTCCCCTCCTGCAGTATCGAGGAGTACTCCCCCCTCTCGTATCTGCTCTTGATCTGTCCATATCTGCCAATATACTCCAATCCCTCGTAGAGCTCTTCCGCCTTCTTCATCACCTCATCAAGCGACCTCATGAGGGAGTCCGCATCATCCTTCTGCTTTGTCTCCTCCACATTGTCAAATGCCTCCTCGATATCCTTTCCGAGCGAGATCAGATCCTCGAACCGCTCCTTTTCAAATAACATGTTGAGGTATTTCACCTTCTTCTGATACCCCTTGATGGAATCGTCGATCCCCTCAAGCCTCTCGAACCGATTTGTGATCTTGATCCTCATCTCCTTCGCCTTCAGGAATAGCTCCCTCTTCGCCTGGACCTCACCGACGGTACCCTCTATCCTTACCAGGAGCTTTTTGGCATCAGAGTATCTCCTCTTCTTGACCATCTTTTCGGCTACATTGAGAACGGATTCGATATCGCCGATCTCATCCTCAAGAAATGTCAGGTCCTTCTGTGCCGAGAGGTCCCTTCGATATGAGAGTATCCGTTCCTTGATCTCACCCGCCTCGGGGTCCCGGTGATCCAGGATCTTGCGGATCACCTCCCGGGAGAGCAGATTGGATCTCTCGAACTCCTCGGAGAGGAACGCCTTTACCCCCTCCTTGAACGTCTCCTCCAATGACGAGAAAAGCTCCAGATCTTCACTCTTTCCAGAGGATTCCAGCTCGGCCATCAGGTCCCTTGCGATGTCGATGTTCTCCTGTGTGGAGGCGTCCATCGCCTCCTGTATGATCTCCTTTATCCTCTCCATACCCTCTATTGCCAGTTTCTGGGCGTTGTGGAACCGCTTCTCCTTGAATGATACGACCGAATCCTTCAGCTTATCCTCGACCGCGATGACATCCTCTCTTGATCTGTCCGTCGTATCCAGCAAACGCTCGAGCTGTGATATCGCCGATGAAGCGGACCCCTCCAGCTGGGAGATGGTCTCGGTGAGCTCCTCTGCGAGCACCGTCGTCTTGGTTATGTCATCACCGGATATGATACTGACATCCACCTGGCTCTCCAGCACAGCCTCAAGTATCTTCATCTCCTCGCTGATCCTCTGGTCTTTCGGGGAGAGCTCAGAGGCCATCTCAAGCAGCTCCATTGCCTCCTGCAGGTCCCCATCGTTCCTCCTCATCCTGATAAGGGCGATCAGATTATCGGTGATCGGATCGAGGTCCACCGATCCATATGCGAGATCTGCCTCCCCCTCGAATTCACCCTCATCCTGCTCGGCCGAGAGCTTCATGGATTCGTAGGGTGATTCCGTGGGAAATTCGAAATGCCCCATCGGGACAGCATCCGATATGGCCGCCTCGGGGGTGGGCTCCTCCTCAACCCCTTCCTGTTGGGCGTCCGGGAGATCCTCCACATCAGGATCCTTCCGCGGGGTATCATCATCGGGCTTTTCCCCCTCAGGGGGAATCTCCTCTGATGTCGGTACCTCGTCACCTTCGGGTTTTCCCTCCCCTTCTTCCGATGGGGCCTCATTCATGTTCTCCAGCCTTTCAATGGTATCCACGACCCCGCCCACCCTTTTCCTCAGATCTTCAAGGCCGCCACCAAGATCATTATCCAGTTCATCCTGAGCGCTCTTTACCTTTGCCATCAGGTCCTTGAGCATATCCTCCTCGGAATCGGAGGTTCCGTCCTCCTCCGGGCCGGCCCCGGAGACCATCTCCTCATCGGATGACAGGGGTTTCCCTTCCTCACCATTACCTGGATCCACGGTTTGGGCACCTTCCGGAGGTGAAACGACCGCCGCCTCTCCACATTTGGAGCACACCTCCTCTCCCTCCGATAACTCTTCCTCACAATTGGGACAGACGGGTCCGCTCAAATATATTCACCTCTTAGTTCAATGCCAGGAACTGAATGATCGTACAAGGGATTATCGGCTCTCTTCCTAGATAAATGTTGTTTTAATCTGTTTTGACCTGAAGTGGAGTGAACATCCCATCTATTGACCCCTCTCGAACAGGCGATAGAGATCCTCTTCAGATCCCAGCTCCCTGACCCCCCACAGGATCTTGCCAAGACACCGGCCCTTCTCGTAAACGGTCAGATCCCCATCGCAGGAGAGGGTCAATGCGAGCGTGTTTGAAACCGTGGTGATATACAGGGCCGCACGATCCCTTGTGCCCCCTCCACGCCTGCTGGACCCGTTCGGGTCTGAACCGGTGGAACCCCTCTCCTGGTCTCCCCTGATATCTATCACCCGTCCGGCAGAGTAAAGGTTTCCCAACCCGTCAATGACTATGGCCCCATCCAGTTGAGAGTATGCCTCCAGCGTCCTTCTGTTCTTGGGGTCCAGCAAATTTATACGCTTGTAATAGCCCTTGAACGGGTTGGCAATGAGCTGATAGGTGTTCCTCCTCACACCATCCATATCCCCTATCAAAAAAATTGTACCGACGCTTTTACCCTCATAACCCTTTAAGGAGAGCCCGATCAATATCTCAAATGCCTTCCTCACCACCTTTGGGTCCCTTCTGGCCCTTCTGTTCATCCTGTCGATAAGGTGGTCAACGCTTCCCCTCATTATCGGTATGTATATCTGCTGGGAACCGAACGTATGGGATCTTGAGTCGAACTCGCGCCCGTTGGATAATTGGGGCCCTCTTGTCCCCCTCTCTTTTTTTGGCCTACCGGACATATCCATACCCTCATGACTTGCTGATTACCATGAAGTTGAAGGGAAGGCCCGCACAACCCCCCAGTTCGCGGGCCTTCCGGATGATCTCATTATCTATTCGAATCCTCCTCCCCTTCTCCTCTTTCATCTCCATCCACCTCAATATCTATAGGGCCGGGGGTCCCGGACCTTCTATTTGGAAACGGTCGGAGCTGCTTGATCCGATCCAGCGTCTCCCATGGCTTCTTGACCCCTTCTGCCATGTAGTCGGTGAACGCCTTGTGGAAAAACTCCTCGGGATCATCTATGACCCCGAGGTCCACAAGGGATCCAACGGCCTCTTTTTCCAGGCGTGTGAGCGTAAGCCTCAGTACGCTCGAACCGCCCTCTTCATTATGTTCCCGAATATAACTGACCACTGCTTTACGGACACATCTACTGACAGTCAGACCCTGTGACTCCGCAACTTCCTGCAGGTCATACAGCTGATCTGGCTCGAGTTTTACTGATATCTTCGTGGTTAATTTCGGCATGGAAAGACCTTTTTTAGTCAAATCCGTTCTCTGGGAACCTACCCGGACCCCCGTATGCATCCCGTCCCTACGGCAGACATCGCACTTTCGTGCGACATTCCCTTAATACTTTCGTATATATTTATAGTTTATTAAAAATTGTCCGCCGAATGTACTCCATAATATCCCTTATATTTCCACTGCAAAGATAAGATGAGATGAAATCGTCCGATAGGATCTTGGAAAAACAGACATGTATCAGGATCGGTCCGACCTTTTT
>CBDVER010000116.1:0-5534 GCA_965373055.1 uncultured Thermoplasmata archaeon | reverse complement strand
CCCGCCTCATTGAACCTCTCCCAGGGGGAACAGGCAGCGCTCTATGCCCTTGGCTCGTACGATCCGGACGGAGACCCCATTACCTTCAGCTGGGATCTGGATGACAGCGACGGCCTGAACGATACCGACTCCTCCGACCCCATGGTGGTGGTCTCCTTCCGGGAGGTTGGGACCAGGGTGGTAAGGCTCACGGTAAGCGACGGCGAGGAGGAGGGCCATGTGGACATATCCATCAAGGTCAGCAACGTTATCCCAACCGCAGTTCTGAACATCCCCACATCCACATACGAGGATCAGATATTCAACGTCTCGGGGTGGGGGTCCAGCGACAGGACGACGGGTATCGAAGGTCTTTCCTATCACTTTACGATCGACGGCAACGGATCGCGGGATTGGACAGATGATCCAAATATGACCACATCGTTCGAGACGGCCGGGGTCCACTGGATAACGCTCCACGTTCGTGATGGCGATGACGGGGTGGGAGAGGCCACCGGTTCCATGATGGTGTTCAATACGCCTCCCGTGGCCAACATGAGCGTCCCCGTCGCGGTATCCGAGGATGAGCCCTTCACCCTTGACGGAACCACATCCACGGACACCCCGTCCGATCTTCCCACGCTTAACTACACCTGGGTGATATCAGGGGATACCGTTCCCAAATATGGCCCCATGGTCGAAATATCGATCTCCGATGAGGGTATATATTCGATCTCCCTGGAGATTACGGACGATGACGGAGATATGTCGGCGGTATCTCGAAATATAACAGTTCAAAATGTGGCACCCACGGCGGTGATAAGTGGACCGACGGTTGGGGATGAGGATGAGCTGTTGCATTTTGACGGCAGCCTATCCACGGATACAGCTGGCGATCTCCAGGACCTCGTTTTCGAATGGTCTGTGGATGGGGGCCCTATTCCCGGCGGGTCCAGTCGTGATATATCCCTTTCATTCTCCGATGAGGGAGACCATCTGATCACCCTCTGGGTTGAGGATGATGATGGGGTCAGATCGATGGCCCGGCATTGGATCGCCGTGGAGAACGTGGTGCCGTGGCCCACGATCACTGGAAATGTGACAGGCCTTGAGGACGAGCTTCTGGTCTTCTCGTCGGATGGCCCTCCCGATTCTATTTCGGACCTGGATTCGCTTGAGCTCATCTGGTCTGTGGCCGGCGAGGAGGCTGAGGCGAGCGGCTCCCGATTTGAACATGTATTCACCTCGGAGGGGACCTATCTTGTGATCCTGGAGGTAATAGATGACCAGGGTGCATCCGGGACAGACGTGTTTGAGGTCACCATCTCAAACGTCCCCCCGGTAGCGCTGATGATCGGGGTCCCAACGGAGGTCATGGAAGGTGAGAGCTTCACTGCTCTCGGATACAGATCACATGACACACCTTCTGATGACCCAACCCTCATTTTCAACTGGTATCTGGATGGGGAGCTTATCTCAGGCGAGGCGGGCAGGAATCTGACCATCAAGGCGAAGGGTGTGGGAGAACACACGCTTTCCCTTCAGGTCGTGGACGATGACGGAATATCCACCCTTTCCGATGAGCACTCCTTCAACGTGATGGAGGTGGATATGGGGTCCCGCATCACAACTCTACTGTTATCGCCTCTGGGGCTCCTCATCATGATCATGGTACTTGCATTGATATTCCTCTCCTCGTATCTCCTTAAACGTAAGATCGAGAAACTGCCACGCCCTATCCGTGGCGACCTGGAGGTCGAGGGAGAGGCCCGGGAAGGCGCTCAGGAGGGCGGGGCCGGTATGGGCCCAGAGGACGAGCCGGAGGGCCGGGAGGTGGCGGAAGGGCCGGACATCGGGGATGATATGGCCGATGGCCCTGATATCGGGCGCATTGATGAGGAGGACCTCCCCGCAATGGACGGCTCGATCGATGATCTTGATATGCCCCCACCGGAGATCGCCGAGCTGGAGGAGATCCCGATGGATGATGATATCCTTATAGAGCCGGATATCCCCGAAATGATCATGGATGAAGGGCCCGGGATCTGATCGGATACGAGGTGAAGATCACAGAGATGGCCATTGCAAATATTATTAGCCCCCACTACGTTCAGGTGTCATGGGCGCAGGAACGATCCGGGGATCCTCAAGGAAGCGGATGGTATCTTTTATCCTCCCGTCCCTTCTTATCCTGTTCTCGATATCAATCCCCCTGGGATCATATCCCGATGCCGCATCGGCTCCGCAGACAAGGGTCGGTGAGGTTACCTTCACGAACGTATCGGTCGAGGTGGGCCTTGGGGGTGTGGGTGGGAATTTCTTCAGCTGGGGGGATTACGATAACGACGGCTACGAGGACCTCCTGATCGACGGAAAGAGACTGTTCAGAAACACCGGGCCGCCGGACCACTCGTTCGTTGACGTAACCGAAAAGGCGGGGATAGATAGGCCGGTGAACTCCGGCGTGTTCGGGGATTATGACAATGATGGCTGGTTGGACATATTCTGTGGAGGGGGCCGGGGGTCGAACGATCATCCTCAATATCCCGATATCCTCTGGCACAATGAGAGGGATGGGACGTTCAGGGATGCGACCGCATCCGCAGGCCATCTGTCGGATACTTTTCCGACAGTTGCCGCTGCCTGGGCGGACGTGGACAGGGATGGCTACCTCGACCTCTACATGGCGAACTACGAGAACGGGAGCCTGGCCGGATACAACAATCACTTCTGGCATAATCAGGGGGACGGGACGTTCGATAACGGCACCGTGGCCTTTGGTTTCGATGAGGGCGCTGATCCGCTCCAATCCAGGGGGGCCAGCTGGTCGGATGTCGATAACGACGGCTGGCAGGACCTCTACGTGTCGAACTACAGGATCATGCCCAATTACCTCTACATGAACGACGGCACGGGATCGTATGAGGAGTCGGCGGAGGAGATGGGTGTCGAGGGCCATGGTAACCCCCATCCTGTTACGGGAGGTGAGATATATTACGGGCATTCCGTGGGAAGCTCGTGGGGCGACCTGGACAACGACGGGGATATGGACCTGTGGGTGACCAACCTGGCGCACAAGGATGCCTGGAGGGGGCCCATATGCGATGATTCCTACCTCTTCGAGAACCTCGGACAGGAGATGGACTGGGCCTTTATCGACCGCAGGGCTGAAAGCGGGATAGAGATCAAGGAGATCCCGGGAGCTTTGAGGGATGGGGATGAGCTGATGGTCTCCTCCGGCCTGGCAGATTACGATAACGACGGTGACCTGGACCTGTTCATCCCCCAGATCTACGGCGATCTGAGCTATTCCTATTCCCTTCTCTACAGGAACGATGGGGGCCTCAGGTTCACCGAGGTGGGACAGGAGGCCGGCCTGAGGGTCTGGAACACCTATGGATCGGCCTGGTGTGATTACGATCAGGACGGTTGGATCGACCTGGTCACAGGGGGCGGCACATGGGACGCGGACCTATCCCGAACCACCAACGCCAACGTCCATCTGTTCAGGAACAACGGGGGGACGGAAAGCCCGGGATCGAGGTGGCTCGAGGTCAAGCTGGAGGGGAGGGAGTCGAACAGGGCGGCGGTAGGGGCCCGTGTCACGGTCGAGGTCGACAGGGATGGCGATGGGGGAATGGACCACAAGGTGATCAGGGAGGTGCAGGCGGGAACGGCCGCGCACGGCCAGCAGGATTCCATGCTCCTCCATTTCGGGCTCGGAACCCCCGTGGAAAACGTCATCATGACCGTTGACTGGCCCATGGGGAGAAGGACCGTTCATCGGGAGCTCGATCTTGATGGTATCGTCCGTATATTCGAACCGACCGAGGATATCGAGGTGAACCTGTCACTGGAGGGTGCGTCTCTCGATGAGGGGACGATCCGCCTGGATTATACCTTTGAGAACCCATCGGCGTATCAGATAAGGGATCGGCTGTTCCTCGTCACCGTGAACGATGGCCAGCTCATCTCCGAACAGTGGGTAAGGGAACCGATCGGTCCGGATGGTGTGGCCTTCTCCTGGATGGTCCTGGATGCAGGGGGGATACGCGCCCTTGAAAAGGTAACAATGGAGCTTCTGAGATCATATCCTCCCACCATACCGGCCGCGGATACGCTTGGTCGAAGTGATCTGGTCAACACTCCTCCGACAGCACTCCTGTCCGGGCCGGAAGAGGTAGATCTGGGTTCAAGTGTAACGCTATCGGGCGAGGGGTCCCATGATGTTGATGGGGCTGTTGTGGGGTATCGGTTCGACCTCGGGGATGGTACGGTATCCGGGTGGATCGAGAGCCCTACCATTCAGCATTCGTATGGGTCGGTGGGGACCTACAGGGCGGTGCTCTCCGTGAAAGACGATAGGGGAGATATTTCGCCGGAGGATGCCTACCTGACGATCAGGGTAGTGGGTGATGCCATATTCGAACCGGTGGCGTATATCATCGATATATCACCACGGAACGCGCTGTCAGGGGAGGAGATATCATTTGAGGGGGATGGGGTCCCCTCGACGGGAGAGGCCATCACGGACCACGAGTGGAGCTCCTCCCTCGATGGGCGCTTATCCTCAAGGGCGGCCTTTTCAACCGACAGCCTGATCGAGGGGTATCATGAGATAACGTACCGCGTGAGGGATACCGGTGGTTCGTGGTCGGAGGCCGATAGCTCCTGGGCCTCCATCACCATGCCGGAGGAGGAGCAGCTGTGGGTCTCCATCAATGGTCTTCCGACGGAGGTCCCTCTTTCCGGTGACGTCATCTTCAGCGGCTCCTCCGGCCCCCTTGACAGGGTCGTTGGTATCGAGGTGAGGATAGATTCCGATCCCTGGTCGCTTGCCCCCACATATCCGGACTGGACGTTCAGCGTCGACTGTGATAGGCTCTCGGAGGGTGAGCATGTGATCCTGGCAAGGTCGACCGATGGGATGGACCATTCCCGGATATCTCAGATGAACTTCACCGTTGTACGTGAGGACGATGTGAGTGGATCCACGATCAACAACGAGGCCGAGGGGGTTGGTGTTTCCGTTTTCGCAGTGGTCATAGGGATGATGGCCGTGGCTGTCATCGCAGCCCTGGTGGGCATGGTTCTCCATATCGTGAGGCTCAGGGATGAGGATCAATTTTGATCTGCCCGGAAACCGCACCATAGCAAAAGTTATAGCGGTATCAATGATATCTCCCAGGGAATATATTAGAGGCGGTCTTGTGCTGGCGAGAGGAACACCATGGTGGATCGGGACATTTTCCCTTATCAGCCTGGTCCCGATCTATTTTTATCGCGGGGGAGGTCAACCCATTTTTCTCCTCCTTGCCGTGATCCCATTTCTCCTCAACATACCGCTTCTTCTCTTCTTCAGGGATCCCGAGAGGCGTATCGGTGAGGGTGTGGTATCTCCAGCTGATGGCAGGGTCCTGGATGTATACCGGGAGGGCAGATATCATCGGATCAATATATTCATGAACGTCCACAACGTCCACGTGAACAGGGTTCCTGTCGATTGCCAGGTGATATCCGTTGAAAGAAAGCACGGAGGATACGTTCCAGCTTTC
>CBDVER010000115.1:0-5639 GCA_965373055.1 uncultured Thermoplasmata archaeon | reverse complement strand
GGAAAGGGACGTTCATAGAGGTGAAATGGTCGAAGGTGGACCCGGCCAGGGAGCTGAGAAAGCTCGATGGAAAGATCGAGGAATTCCCCTGGAAATTGAAAGGTATCGAAAAGATGATCATCGCCAGAGAATTTACACAACCGCATGAGAACTGCATCGATCTTGCCACTCTTATGAGTATGAACAGGAGATGAACAAGATTAAAGGAAAGAAGGATGGGTCATCGGTCAGAACAGGGTCGCCTTTCTCCGCCCTATCAGGAGATAGGCGAGATACCTGGGGACCGACGTCTTTCCCTGTTCCAGATCATATTCAATTTCATTCATCCGGATCCGGAACGGCTCCGTGATGTTCACCTCCACCTCGTCGTCCGGGAGAGCAATGGCGTCCCTCAGCGGGTCGAACTCCTCCAGTTTATAGGGGTCAAGGACGCACACCTTCAGCCCGGTCTTTCCGTGAAGGGACGACGGCACCCTGATGAGCCTCTTGATGTCAGTGGTTACCGGCTCGTCCGTCTCTCCTTTCAGGTCGATGGATGAGAACGTCGCCGCCAGTTTGATGAAATCGTTGTCCATCCTCTTGGATGCGGTCGATCTGAACGTGTCCTTCTCCTTCATCCTCTGGTAGGTCTTCCCATCCCCGTCGAAAAACAGATCCTCAACGATCTTTTTACATTTCTGATCCTTGATACCCAGCTTCTTTGAAGCGGAGATATCCAGAAGATATCTTATCTTATCCTTCTTGGTCTCCCTCTCCCCCAGCTGGTCGATCATCTTGTCCTTCCCCTCGTAGATCTTCCTTACCCAACCCCCGTAGTTCCGGTCCCTGAAGTCCCTCTCGGTCTTCGCGGACCCGAAATAGGGATTGACCTGGGTAACGATCTCGGGAAAGAGTGCCTCGAATTTAACTCCCTTTCCCGTGATGTAATCCACTATCGCCCTTCTGTCCCTGCTGTTCAGCTGAAGGACCTCCGGGGCCCTGACGTGGATATGATAGCCCCTTCCCCCTGAAAAATGAAGATATGTGTGTTCCGGTGGAAGGCCCAGGTCCCCAAGGATGAAATTGAACAGGAGGTCCCGAACCTCCCTCTTGACCTGTGCCAGCTGCTCCTCGAAGGTCATCGTGTCGGCGTCCTGAAGGTGGTCAGCATCCAGATCGAAGATCAGGTCCGACCCCATCCACGTCTTGAACTTGTCCCCCATCGGCTTCAGGGCCGGCTCCTCGTAATATGCGACGGAGTAATAGGAGTGCATGGGGACGGTATCCCTGAAAAATCTGAGCATCTCCTCGCTTCTCTGAAAGGAGATGTGCCGAAACATCATCTTTCCGCCGAAGGGAAAGAAGCCCCATTCACGCCTTGCGAACCTGAACGGGGGGTCCACGTCGTTCTTCGAATAGTAATCCTGGAAACACCGTTTCTGGAAGAGCACCTCCCTCGAAAGCTCCTGTTTCCAAGACTTTTCCATGACGCTTCAAACACCTTGATATATACCCGATTTAACAGAGGCTATCCGAAAGTAATAAGCAGTAGTTCATCGCGGGATAAAAAGCTTAAAATATCCCCGTTGAATACTACATTCGCCCCCCGGGTTTTACACACCGGGTTCTATCACATCTGATAGGAACATACCACAGGGCCGGATGAGGCATCACACGGATGTACAGGTCCCCTTTGGAGGTCGCAAATAATGAAAGCACTGAGCAAACAGAAGTGGTTGGAGTTTATCGACGGAATGATCGAGGGAGACAGCGGAGAGGTTATAGGGGTCAAGGCGAAGGGAAACAGGTTCCACTTCTCCCCCCTGGATACCGCCGCTGACCTGAGGCTGGATCACGACATCACGATCCTGCCTCCCAAGAAGGAGCTTCTACCCACATGTGAGAGCCTTCTGGAGTTCGACATTTCACAGCCGTTCGACGTACAGGTGAAAAAGGATGACAGGAAGAAGGTCCTGGTGGGCGTCCACCCCTACGACATGGTCGCCATCAACATGATGGACAGGGTCTATCTGGACACTCACGTCGACGAACACTATCAGGCGCGCAGGAACAACACGGCGATCATAGCGTCCGACATACTCAATATCCCCGACCGCGCCTTCTGTGGGAGCCTGGGAACCCATGTGGTCGATACAGGCTACGATCTGCTTGTGACCGATCTGGGCGATACCGTTGTGATAACGGTGGGCACCGACAAGGGCACAGAGCTTCTGAATAAATACACCACCCCGAGAGACGCCACGGACACTGAGAAGAACGACGTGGAGAAACTTCGGGAGAGGACCGGGTCCAGCTACGAGAGGGAGATGGCGGACGAGTACAGCTGGTCCGAGGTCCTGGAGGAGAACTACGACCACCCGATATGGGAGGAGAACGCCAGAAAATGCCTCTCCTGCGGATCGTGTACACTGGTATGTCCCACGTGTGTCTGCTACGACGTCGAGGACGAGATGGAGCTGAACCTCGTCAAGGGGAAGAGGACCAGGACCTGGGACGGCTGCCTCCTCAAGGATTTCACACTTGTGGGCAGCGGCGAGACCTTCAGGGAGTCTCCAATGGAGAGGTATCGACACAGATACTACAGGAAAGGGCTCTACCTTCCCCGGAGGTTCGGATTCGTAGCCTGCGTTGGCTGCGGAAGGTGCGCAACCCAATGTCTGCCGGATATAGCAGACCCCCTGGAGGTCATGAACGTTCTGGCCGCATCCTCGATGGAGGAGAGAAAGGAGCTTCCCGTCCCTGATGTTGAGGTTCAGGGGGTTGAGGAGGATCTCCTGCTCCCCGTAAGCGCAACGATAATGCAGAAGCACAAGATGAACGACCTGGAGACGTTGTACACCATAAAGCTGGACAGTGGTAAGAAGCTTGAATATGAGCCGGGTCAGTTCGTGGAGGTCTCCATCTTCGGCATAGGAGAGGCCCCGATATCGATCTCGTCAGCACCGGGCGGGGAGACCTTCGAGCTTCTTGTAAGGAGGCTGGGAGACCTGACCACAGCAATTGAGAGGTTGATGCCCGGAGACAAGGTTGGGATAAGAGGCCCCTTCGGGAACGGTTTCGACACCGATGAGCTAAAGGGCAACAACATGCTGTTCATAGGAGGGGGCTGCGGTCTGGCACCCCTTCGCTCCATCATCAACTACACCCTGGATAACAGAAAGGATTTCCGGGACGTCACCATACTCTACGGGTGCAAGGACCCCGACTCACAGCTTTTCCACAGCGATCTGGACAGATGGAAGAAGATGGAGGACGTTGACCTCTTTACAGCGGTCGACTCCTGCCCTGACGGACAGTGCTGGGACGGAAATACCGGCGTCATCACAACGCTTATACCCATGGCCAGGTTCGATCCGAAGGATACGAAGGTGATCATTGTGGGGCCGCCGATCATGTACAAGTTCGTCATCAGGGACATCAAGGCCCTTGGAGTTCCGGACGAGAACATCATAGTCTCCCTTGAGAGGAGGATGAAGTGTGGCGTGGGCAAGTGCGGACACTGTCAGATCAATGGGGTCTACGTATGCCTTGAGGGGCCCGTTTTCAATTATAATGATATCAAGGAACTACCGGAGGCGCTTTAGATGAAACCGAGAGTGGCTTTTTTCGATTTTGCAAGCTGTGAGGGGTGCCAGCTGAACGTCATCAACCTGGAGGAGAAGATCCTCGACCTCATCAGCATCGTGGATGTGGTAACATTCCGGGAGGCGATGACGGAGCGTACCGACGATTATGACATCGCCTTCATCGAGGGGTCCATCAACCGGCCCATGGACGAGGAGAAGCTCAAGAAGATCAGGGCCAACGCAAAGGTCCTGGTGGCCTTGGGAGCCTGCGCCCACACGGGAGGCATCAACAAGCTCAGGAACCAGTGGCCCGTTGAGAATGTGAAGAAGGAGGTGTACGGGGACGCCGATATTGAGGGAAACCCGCTCTTCGACGCCTTCCAGACCAAGGCCGTGGATGAGTGTGTGAAAGTTGATTTCTACATCCCCGGATGTCCCATAGACAGGAACGAGTTCGCCAGGTTTGTGACCCAGCTGGCCATGGGAAGGACGCCGAAACTGCCCAACTACCCCGTCTGCGTGGAGTGCAAGAAGAACGAGAACATCTGCGTCTTCGAGTACGGCCAGTTCTGCCTTGGCCCGATAACCAGGGCGGGATGCGATGCCATCTGCCCCACCAATGGGGAGGGATGTGACGGCTGCAGGGGCTACCTGGATGACCCGAAGATGAACGCGGCCAAGGACGTCATGATAAAGTACGGTATCACCCTGGACGTGATGATGAAAAAACTTAATATGTACAATTATAAAAAGGAGGGATACTGATGGGCGATGAGGTGAACATTCACGTTGAGCATCTGACGAGGGTAGAGGGGCACGGCGACATCTTCTTCAACGCGAAGGAGGGGAAGGTGGAGAACGTCCAGTGGTCCGTGGTGGAGGCGCCCAGGTTCTTCGAGGCCATGGTGAGGGGCAAGAGCTATTCCAGCCTCCAGGCCATCACATCCAGGATATGCGGCATCTGCTCCATCGGTCACTCCATGTCATCGCTGAAGGCCTCAGAGGCCGCCATGGGCGTGGAGATCTCCGATCAGACCAAACTCCTCAGAAGGTTGGGGGTCCACGCGGAGAACATGCAGAGCCACATCCTGCACGTTGGATACCTGGTCTCACCTGATCTTTTCGGCGTTGGTTCGGTGTTCCCACTGGCCACGACGCACAAGGACGCGGTCCTGAAGATCGTTGGATTGCACAGATTGTCCAACTACATGTCAGACCTGATCTGCGGAAGGACCATCCACCCCATGAGGTTGACGGTGGGCGGGTTTACAATGATCCCCACCAAAAAGGAGCTGGAGGACCTGAAGAAGAGGCTGATCGCAGCAGTGGAGCCCACCAAGGATGTCGCCGGGATCGTCCTGGCCAATGCTGACAAGCTGCCGGACTTCAAGAGGGAGACCGAGTATATCGCCCTCGTTACGGGAAAGGATTACGCGCTTTACGAGGGGGACATCGGTTCCACCGATACAGAGCCCGTTCCACCGGAGCGGTACCTGGAGATGACCAACGAATATCTGGTCCCGCAGTCCACGGCGAAATACGCGAAGCACAACAGGGAGTCCTTCATGACCGGGGCCCTTGCAAGGTTCAATATCAACTACGAGTTCCTCTCGCCCCTTGCAAAGGAGGTTGCGGGTATGTTCGGCCTGAAGCCGATCTGCTACAACCCGTACATGAACTCCATCGCACAGATCGTTGAGTTCGTGGACGCCATAGTGGACTCGATAGCGATAATAGATGAGCTGCTGGATACGGATATGAAGTACATAAGGCCCAAGTTCGAGGTCAGGGCGGGCACAGGGGTGGGTGCGGTCGAGGTCCCCAGGGGCCTCCTGTACCACGAGTACACCATCAACAAGATGGGGAACTGCGTCAAGGCGAACTGCGTCATCCCCACCAACCAGAACCACGGGAACATCCAGCACGACTTCGAGGCGATCGCCCCGACCCTTGTGGGGAAGCCTGAAGAGGAGATAAGGCTGACCCTGGAGATGCTGGTTCGTGCGTACGACCCCTGCATCTCCTGCTCGACGCATTACCTCAACGTCAGGTTCAGGTAGAACTACACAGTAG
>CBDVER010000114.1:0-5650 GCA_965373055.1 uncultured Thermoplasmata archaeon | reverse complement strand
TAATATCAGCGATGTCGAAAACCATCCTTTCCACTTCCACATATCTAACGACTCTTCCTAACAAACGAGTATCCACCGTTCATTCCAGTATCGTGATTACAACCGATGGTTATGATTGTTTGCATCTGAAGGAACCGCTTCAGGATCACCTGATCGGTCCCAGCCTGGCCCATTCTCTTTTGTTGGCGATTATGATATTTGAAATTTGATCGGTACATCCACCTTTCTTGGTTTTTACCCAACCCATCATCCAACTTTTCACCCAACCCATTTCAGGTGTCATGAATACATATTCTATCAGAAAGAATATTATCGGTCCTTATCCATGGGCATATGTAAAAGGACCATGGGATCATGATGGACATCGAAGATATCGTTTCAAGGACTCTCTCTCTCTCCGGGAGTGATAAGATCCTCTTCATCATTCTCTACGGGTCACATTCAACAAGATCTCAAAGGCCAAATTCAGATATTGACATTTGCATTCATCATACCGGATCTGAAGAAGAGAGAGCGGATTTCAGATTCAGGATCCTTTCAGAACTTGATGATAACAGGATCGATGTCCATACCTATCTCGATCTTCCCTTGTATATCAAAAAGGATATCTTCAAGGGAAATATCCTTTTCTGCAGAGATATAACCGAAGCAAGCGACCTTGCATACAGGGATATGAAGGAATACGAGGATTTTGAACCAAGGTATCTGGATTATATCGGGGTGGAGGCTCTTCAATGAGAGAGGATATCATCCGGAACAAGATGACACGGATCATCGAGATCATGGATTCCATCGATGAGTACATTCCCGAGGATGAAAAATCTTTTATGGACCTTGGGATAATAAGAGATGGGATCTACAAGAGGCTTGAATATGCCATTGAGAATGTATTCGACATCTGTTCTATACTTAATTCAGACCTGAAGCTCGGCATTCCAGAGGATGAAAGTAATATTGTTGGTAATCTTGTTAATGAAGGTATTCTATCCAAAGGATGGACGTCCAAACTTAGGGAGATGAAGGCCTTCAGAAACATACTTGTCCACAGATACGGAAGCATTGATGACAAGAACTCATTCAGAATATTGAAGGACCATGTTTCGGATTTCTCCGGTTTTGTCCATGAAATAGATGATTATTTGGAAGGCCTTAAAATGAATAAAGGGAGAAAGGACCTTGATCAAGGATAAGGAATTCGATTCAGTGAAGATGATGAGAGATATCCGCGATAGGATCAGCATGGATATCGAGAATGTGACATTGGAAGAGGAGAAAAAGTATCTCCAAAAGGTCATCTCATCATCGAAATAGTCCAGCATACTAACTGATTTCAATAAAATATCAGTTACTATGCTAAATGATTTTGATTAATTTCCCAGGCAGAATCGAAGCTTGTCCAAGCTTTGGTAGGACCAAAACCGAAAATGAACAGTAATAATTAGTTTTGGTCAACTATCGGCCTGGTCCACTGATTCTTTTCATCTTAAATTGTAAGTGGACCTGGCCAATAATATTGTTTTAATAGTACTGGTTAGACAAAGGAGATGTGATCGATAGCAAATTCTCCGTGTCGCCTATCGGCCTGGCCCATGCCCTCCTTAGATAATGGAACCGAAATGAAACTAAGAGATGATCCGATCCAATTGAAGGAACAGCTCCATTGGTATCATAACTATTCTTTTATCTCCGCTCCTGAATACTCCTTTTTCAGATCGTGTTACCATTATTCCGGTATCGATATTCTTCGCTGTCATGTATTTGATCAGATTATGATGATCGGACGGGGATATACTGGACCTGTATTTCACCTCGACAGGGAAATCCGTTGTTATGAAATCCACCTCGGACCTTCCTCGACCACTGAAGAAACCCACCTCCAGGCCAAATCCATTGGACAGCTTATCAAGGACTGCCGTTTCCGCAACTGCACCCATTGAAGTGTCATCCCTGCCGATCTGAAGGGCAATGCAGGGTGTCGGAGGATATACCTTCTTTCCTTTTCTCAACCTGCTCGTGACAGATGAGCTCTTCAGGACCGTCTTGACCAGATATGCCCTTTCAAGGTAGAAAAGATATTTTGAGATGGTATCCCTTGATACCCCGATAGTATCCTCCAGATTTGATGGAATGAAGGTCATTGAAGGGTTTGTTGATACCAGTTCCCAAATTCTGAACAGTGCGTTCTCATCCGATATTCCAAAGGATTTCGGCAGGTCTTCATACACGATCTTTTCAACCGTGCTGGAGAGGATATACTTTCGAATGAAATCATTGTCCCGGATATCAACCAGCTCGGGAAAACCTCCCCTGGTGAGGAAATCATCAAGGTAACCCCTGTCCTCCCATTGGATGAACGTCCTGTTTGGCTCCTTAAGGTCCATGACCGGCCCCGGTTCAGGGTCCATGTTGTTGATGAATGAGACGAACTCGAGGTACTGCAGTGGTGGCAGATAGATATCGAATAACCTGCCTGCGAGGCTTTCTTTGCCCTTTGTGATCTCCAGACTTGCAGATCCGGATAGGAGGAAACGGATCCCTTTTGAATCATGGTATTTTTTCACGATCCCCGACCAACCTTTGATCCTGGAGATCTCATCCAGAGCGATCAGGGGCGCATCGTAAAGTTCCAGTGCACTGCGGATAACGGATTCAAGCCCCTCCTGATTGGAGTATCTCTCCTCATCAAAGGAGAAATAGAATATGTCGCTCCTTCGTTCTCCCAGTGAGTTCAGGACCTGTTTTAACAATACGGTTTTTCCCACACGTCGTAAACCGACCACAGCAGTAATGCCCGATCTTTCTGTTGCAGATAAGACCTCATTAAAGGCAATCCTCTTTGTTGTCGGAACATCATAGGTTCCTCCGGATAGATTTGGATTGTAGAGTTTGAGGTCATATTCATCTACTTTCATATGAAGCTATATGGGTCTGGTATTATTATAATCTGTCGTTTATGCTAACCCATTAGCATATAAAACACTTTTATGCTAACCTATTTGCATAAAATACATTGAAGTGGGGTCTGATCCATCTCACCATTCAAGACGGTGACGTATTTATCCAGGGATGATAATACCGGAGAGGTTCAGCAAGTGGTGAATTATCTTGAAATGCCTGTTCGTATCAGACCTGCACGGCGCCGAGGAGAAGTATCATCTGCTCTTCTCCATGATCGAGAAGGAGCATCCTGACGGCGTTCTCTTCGGAGGGGACCTGCTTCCAAAGGGGTTCGGGGCGGTAAAAGATAGTGGAAAGTTCCTCGACGATATCCTCTTCGGGGGGATCGAAAGAACCAAACAGATCACCGGCGGCGATACCCGCTTCTTCGTGATCATGGGAAACGACGACCCCCGCTCCTATGAGGGCCGTTTCCTCGATGCGGATCGGGACGGCCTGATCGAATATATCCACAACAGGACCGTCCCCTTCGGGGACCTCCTCGTGAAGGGATATGCCTACGTCTCCCCCACCCCGTTCCTCCTGAAGGATTGGGAGCGTTACGACGTCTCGAGATTCGTTGATCCAGGCTGTGTCTCACCGGAGGAGGGGTTCAGGACCGCACCGGTCCCTGAAGATGAGGTGCGATACTCCACCATATCGAATGACCTGAAGGAGCTTGCTGGTTCCGACCCTCCTGAAAAGAGTATATTTCTTTTCCACTCCCCACCGTACGGGTCCGATCTGGACCGGATCGCGGGGGGCAGGATGCTGGACCACGCACCACTCGACGAGCACGTGGGAAGCATCGCCATACAGCGCCATATCAAAGACAAACAGCCGCTGTTGACCCTTCACGGGCACATCCACGAATCGCCCAGGATCACCGGGAACTGGATGGAAAGAACGGGCAGAACATACTCGCTCTCCGGTGCCCATGACGGGCCGGAGCTGTCGCTTGTCAGGTTCGACACGGATGACCTCTCAACATCATCGAGGGATCTGATCTCGATATGATCACTGCTCGCTCAGAGGGATCATCCTGGCGGGATTGTATGGAGAGTCTATATGGGTCGCCCATGATGTCTTGTTGGCGATATCATCATCGGTAACGATGTGAACGTCAAGGATCTTCTCCATCTCGATCCCTGTCCTCTCCTGGTTCTCCTGACATATCTTCTCATCCCATCCGATCAACCGGGAGAGAAGGGCATCCCTCTTCTCCTCATCCTCCACCTGATGAACGATCATGTCGATGTCGCTCTCCGGGCCTGCGGTCCCCTCTTTCGTGCTTCCGACGACGTAGATCCCCCTCAGGCCATAAAGGTCCACATCCAGCGAGGCCGCGATCGCCTCGACCTTCTTCATCCTCCACAGCCAGTGGTCGGGAGGCCTCAGATATGCCAGTGCACTGTTCACATCCCCATCCATCACGACCGATAGGGTGCCTCCCTTCGAGAGCTCCGACACGTCCACTACCTTGATCACGTTCTCCAGATCACCATATTTGGGAAACAGTTCTTTCAGATGGTTCGGTGCCATCTCGAACAGCTCATCGTTGAATAGGTTCTCCGGCTCGTCCGGATAGAGGGGGAGATAGTGTATGTCCGCCTCCACCAGGTCCTGGAAGAAATGCGTTCCGAACGAGAGCTCGGGCAGATATCCGCCCTTCACCCTGGCAATTTCGATCAGGAGAGCCGTATTGTTGATGTCGTTGTAGGTTATCGGCACACCCAGTTTGATATCCCCACGGCTCCCCCACCTTCCCGGGCCCATCAGGATGAACTTCCTCTTCGGAAGTGCCCTGTTCAACGCGCCTACAGCCTGGGCCACGTTGTGCATCTCACTCCTCCCCTCCAGCTTTCCGTATGCCGCAGGGTCCACATAGACGATGTACTCGATGTTCTCGATATGGCTTGTGGTCACGTACTTCCCCGCCGAGAACAGCTTCCGATCCTGGGGGATGTTCTTGGGTATGGGGACCCTCTCCATCTCGGTGGCATGGCTCTGGGGCCTGCACTGCAGTATGTGAAGTGCCTTCCCGTCGTGGGCGAACTCCACGTCCACCGGGGTCCCCATCTTCTCCTTCAGTATCGATAGCAACCGCTTGATCTGGGGCAGGAACCGGTTATCGCCGATCAGCTTCGAGAAGGTGATCACCATATCCTCCTCCCTGGCGTCATGCAGTATACCAACGACAGGGGTCAGCATGTCGTCTCTATGGATCGAGACGATCTTGTTGATAATGGGATAGTCATCCCAGTTCTCCCTCAGGAACTCCACGGATGGGACCGTTTCCAGCCTCCCCTTCTTCAGGTTTATCACATCCATGTTATGCTGTGAGTACTGCACCATCTCATCCACGAGCGTGTTCACCTGGATCTCGGGCCTGTTGGGAGAGACCAGTACGGGGTAATCGTTTCCCACACGGTCCACCGCCCTGGTCCCGAGCCCCGCCACCATCCTGATTATGCCGTCCTCCCTGCGGATCCTGGGAGACCAGCGGAATTCATTGTTGCTGAACGCGACCCCAGCGAAGGCGGGTATGAAATAGTCGCCGATCCTGGTGCCCACCACCTCCTGGATCAATATCCCCATCTCCTCGAAGAAATCAAGAAGGCCACGCTCCTTCCTGTAGGCGATGGGCTCCGGGGCGAACGTGGAGGCATATACCTCCGTTATCGCGTTCAACAGTCCATTCAACCTCTCCTCC
>CBDVER010000113.1:0-5650 GCA_965373055.1 uncultured Thermoplasmata archaeon | reverse complement strand
ATGAACTCCGTGGAGTTATTCTCGTTCCCGCTGGTGTCGTTGACGTAGATCACGTAGTGAAACCGTTCGAGTGAGTGGGGCATGATAAGGAATTTCTTCCATTTTCCCTCGGTGGAGTTGTATGTGAGATTGATATCCTGTGTATCTCCGGATCCGAACCGGTAGAGAACCCGGACGGAGGCCACCTCTATGTTATCGTATGCGAACAGCTGGATCTCGAAGTTATCTCCTGTTGTGGCATTTTTATCCGAGAGGTCCTCGGTGATGATGGGAAGGGTGTGGTCGAAGACGGTTATTGTCTTCTCAGTGGTCTGGTTCCAGTTCCCGGAATCGTCGCTGAAGTGGAACGAGTAGTGGATGTCCTCGAGGATGTCAAGTATGTCGATCGTGGCATCGCATTGTCCGCCCTCGCTCATGGAGAGGTTGGTCATCGGGCCGTCCCCGTAACTGTACTCCACCCACGCCTCCTGAACGTCTATATTGTCCTGGTAGTCAAGCTGGAATGTGAGCTGTTGCCCCATTATGGCTATGCCAGGGGTGTTGTCCACGTTGAGGTAAGGCAGATCGTTGTCGTGGATGTCAGTGGTCTCCTCCTCCGAGGAGTTCCAGTTGTCGGACGTATCGTTGAAATGGAACGAATAGTAGAGGGGTTCCGTGTTATCCATGATGTCAATGGTCACCGTCCAGTTGTCCCCTTCTGACCTGCTCATGGAGACGTTCTCCCATGGGTTCTCCCCGTATCCGTAATCCACCCATACCTCCTGAACGCCTATATTGTCCCTGATCTCCGCCTTGAACTCGTAAGGTTCTCCGGTGGTTGTGGAAGGGAGCGAGTGGTCGTTTATGAACTCCGGCGGATCGTCGTCAAGGACCTGAACCATCTGTTGTGTGGAGTTCGCCCAGTTGTCGGCTGTGTCGTTGAAATAGATCTTGTACCAGATGGGGCTCAATCCATGTGGTACCGTGATGTTGTGATACCAGTTGGTTGCGGTATCGTTCTTCATCGTGACATTGTGCCATGTCGTGTTATCGCATGTGTAATTGATATGGACCTTGTCGATCCCGATATTATCTGTGAGGTTGACGGAGAACGAGAGTGTGTTCCCGGTATACGTTGTGTTATGCGTCTGGTCAACGTCCAACATCGGTTTGTCGTTGTCTACAATCGTTCTACTGGAAGGATCCGTGATCAGAACATTATTGAACTCATCCGTTATGATGAACCAGTAGGAGATCCCCGTTACATTGCTGGCCCCCTCATAGTAGAAATACGAATCAATATTACTACTCGATTCCGAATTGGTCTGTGTCCCTATCATGCCGCTCTCATTTACCTTCAGCGTGCAGCTGGTAATTTCGCAACTGTCAGTGGCCCCTACTGAGAAATGCCAAATATCACCAGTTGTAAATCCCGTCAGTGGTGTAAAATCAGCGTATAAATTAGGAGGGAAATCATCAATAATAACAATTTTTCTTTTTTGTGTGGTCAGATCATTTGGTCCATCGGAGATGATGAACCTGTACCAGAACTCCATTCTTGGATAGACCATCATAGCAATACCATTATGACCAGTGTAATTTAGTAAGTAATGTCCGTTATGATTCTTGAAGGAGCTTTTTGTCTCATTCACTACCTCAGAACCCCCGATCGAGTAGGCCGTGATCTCTACCGATATTGAGGAGATAATACCTAAATTGTCGGTTACATTGCTAATATTTAACTGAAAGGTAGTGCTGAAATAGGCTTTTGATAGAGTATTGTCGTCTCCAAGTACTGGCTGGTCATTATCCGTAACCGTCATGTTTACAAGGCTCGATGTATCCTGAAGATCGGTTCCATTTATCCTGTATGTTCCGATGAACCAGTAGTGCAGGGTGTCGGTGGAGTTCGATGGGACCGTGATATTGTGAGAGTAGATGGTCCCACTGCCTGACATATTCACCCATGTGGAATTGTCAGATCCGAAATAGTAAGCCACCTCCACCTTGTCGTATCCTGACGCATTGACACTGAAATCGAAGTTGTCTCCCGTTGTTGCTACCCAATCCGAATGATCGATATCGATGAGATCGCCAACTCCCGCAACCGCTTCCTCTACCATGAAAAGGTTCATTCCCAGGGTTGAAACTATCAATATGGATAGACAGAGAACGGACCTTATCATCTTCATGGGACACACCTTCTTCATGGGACAGAGTACCATCTTTCGAGAGATCGTGATCGCTGTCCCCACTATAATGGCATTGAAATTGACCGTATATTATGGTTGTCCAACATCGATCAGTTGGAGAATAACATCTATCAGATACGCAAAACAACCTAGAAATTTATATCTACCCGATAGGCCAATGTATGATCCGTGGGGACAGGCACGATCTCTGAAGGTCGTGGTTTGTTATTGATCATTAGGGGAGGGTCTATCAATGGAAGAAGAAGTTGTAATGGAGCCGTTACCTACAAAAAAGTACATAGCAGAGCTGATCGGGACATTCGTCCTGGTCCTTATTGGATGTGGAAGTGCGGTGATCGCAGGGGATCAAATAGGATTCCTTGGGATCTCGTTCGCATTCGGCCTTGCCGTCCTTGCGATGGTATACGCCATCGGGCCCATCTCGGGCTGCCACATCAATCCGGCAATATCTATAGCAATGCTGGCTGCCGGAAAGATGAAGGCGAAGGATACGATATTCTACATAATCTCCCAGATTGCGGGAGCGGTCCTTGCGGGTAGTATATTGTATGCGATCGCATCCGGTCTGGATGGATATTCGATCTCCGGCAGTGGGCTTGGACAGAACTTCTTCGGGCAGGAGACCGTTCTGGTGGATGGTGTGGAGATAACCCTTGGCTATACGATGGTGGCAGCTTTCCTGGCGGAGGTGGTACTGACGTTCATATTCCTGATGGTGATCTTCGGGTCCACATCTGATAAAGCACCGAAAGGGTTCGCAGGGATATCCATTGGACTTTCGCTCGCCATGATCCACATGGTGGGAATACCCATCACCGGGACATCCGTGAACCCCGCAAGGAGCATAGGTCCTGCGATATTTGTAGGAAACGATGCCCTTGGAGAGCTATGGTTGTTCATCGTCGCCCCGATAATCGGTGCACTGATCGCCGCTTTCGTCTGGAAGATGGTCTTCGAGGAGAGGGAGGAGATCGTGGAGGAGGAGCCTCAAAGGAGGGGAAGGTATGACAGTAGATATCACTCTCAAAATGAGTTCAGATCACGCTCCCCACGATATTGACCTTGGCAAGTGTTATGATCGTATATTGAAGGAACACGCTGAAAGAACATTCAACATATGGATGTTGACCATCAGGAGAAATGCCTCGGGTTGGTGTTGATCTCCCTGGAAAGGAGGAGGTTCCTCCTGATCTCTTCCGAGAAGAACTCACTGCTGACATTCCTGTTGGCAAGGGTCAATTCCTTTCCATCTGCCTTTATGAAAATGGACCGTTTCCTCCCCTTGGTGCAGATGATATCATCGTTTATGTCCACATCGAGAACGGTCTCCCAACGGGGGGGCCTGATGCCGAATATCTGCATGGAAAGCTTCTGTATGAGAAGCCTTCTTGGGGTGATCTCCACCCTTCCCGCCCCCGAACTTCCTCCCAGGGAAACATAGCAATCCCTGGAGAAGAGCCTCCTTTCTTCCGGATCCATGAGTGAAATATCAAGAGGTGAGTATATAAAAACGGGGTTTCCATTATCACGGCAGGTAATTGACGATTAAATGTGAAGTTATTATTAGCCCGAATATCCATTATGGGCCATGATGGAAGATCCTCAAGGGGTGCCGGAACAGGGGGCCATGATGGATTGCGTATACTGCTCCATAATCTATCCGGAACTGAAAGGAAACTGTCCGAGATGCGGGAGATCCGGAGGTGGTTTCAGGCAGGCGAGGATGATGGACCGGGAAACCTCCTCGAGGATGATACTGGATATCATGGACGATATCGATCTATCATTTGATAGGAACGAGGAGAAGAGGGAGAGTTTGATATCTCTTCTGAGGGAGATCACTCTGTATGATTTCGACCTGGTCTCGGCCCTTGCCCTGAGGATCAGGGAGATGGGTGAAGAGCATTGACCCGGATAAAGAAGGACGGTGTCCGGACACGGGTAAATGGGTGATCCTCTGATCATTCATCCAGCACTACTTTCGGGGACGCCTTATTTTCCTACTCGTCTCCCCAGCCCTCTTCCTCTTCTTTTACCTCCTTCTTGTTCCTGCCAAGGATGAGGTTTACAACAGTTATTATCAGGAGCATTACGATCAGGACCAGCAGTATGATCAGGAAGTTCCTGCTGGAGCTTCCCTCGTTCCGGATCTCCTTTTCCGCCTCAGCGATGTCCGAGCTCACCTCCTCGATATCGGTTATTATATCCTCCAGGGCGGAGAGCCGGTCAAGTTCCTCGGATATCTGCTCATGGTGAGATGTGATGTTCTCCGTTGTTGCATCCAGGCATTCTATCAGGGCATCGATGGTCGCTATCTGTCCCTCCATGTTCTCTCCATGGGCGGTCGTGATCGAGTCGTTCACATCCAGCATCTGACCCCTCAGTTCAAGAAGTGAGGCCCTGAGCTCTCCCATGTTCTCGTCTGAGAGTGTGTTGATGAGGTGCCTCGTCCAATTCAACCCTTCAAGGATGCTAACTGTATGTATCTCGGTCGCCTCCCTGATCCCCTTCTCGACATCCGTGAGCCCTGCAAGCATCTCTACATGCATCGTGGAGACCGCCATATCGATCTCATCAAGGTGGGTTTCAATTGACAGGTTCAGCGCATCGATAAGCAGGTTCAGCTGGTCCATTCTTGTAGTTATTACGTCCTCGATGGCCGCTCTCCATGCGTCGGTATCCTCCCATTTCCCCTCCTGGTATGTCTGGAGGGAATCCATGGAGTCCGTGATCGAACTCTCCATCGAAGCTATCTCACCAAGGATCTGATTCAGGTCTGCAGCTTCAGTGGTATTGTAATCGTCCCAGAAGGCTTCCAGGGAGGATGTTATGGCGATCTGTGCCTCATCGATGTTGGAATAGATCTCATCCAGCCTGGGGATCAGGTCGTCGATCTTACCCTGAATGGTCGCGTTCATGTAGTCGATCCCGTCCAGTATGGTCTTTTCCATGTCGTCGATCTGTCCTGGCATGTCCGCGTTGAGTATGGTATTGAGCTTCCCATCCAGGCCAGCGTTGTTGGCGTTGATCAGGTCGCGTATATTGGACCCTGCTACCGTGAATGTATCCGTATCAACATCGTGCCAAACCCTGGACCCATTGAGGTATCCCCAGATATCAACATTTGCCGTATAGGTTCCTTCCGAAGCATCCGAAGGTATCTGGAATGTCAGGGCGTGGTCGTCGTATGCGGGGAAGAACTGATGGGTAACAAGGTATCCTTCATTCGATGGGCCATCCATCGTAAAGAGTAATTCCACCGAGTCGTAGAGGCCTGGTGAGAGGATCTCTCTCAGCTGGAAACTGGCCGTCTGGTCCGGTGCGTAGCTGGCTTCTTTCACTGTTAAGGTGAAGTAATCATCCTCGCTTACCTGGTTGTTGACATAAACTGATATTGTACCGGAGATGTCTCCTCCGAAACGCCTCTCTGCAACCACTTTCAGAGTCGAATAGGTATC
>CBDVER010000112.1:0-5668 GCA_965373055.1 uncultured Thermoplasmata archaeon | reverse complement strand
GCGGTCCATGAGACCGTTATCGACCACTTGATAGATAAATCCTGAGATAATCCATGCAACATACAGGAGAAAATAGAGGATATATTTAATATGTAAATGCAGTTGATAAACCGAGAAGGAATGGTAAAAAAAGATAGGTTCGTGATCACATCCAGCAAGCTTACGAAGAGCTACGGGAACCTCATGGCGCTCGACTCCATCGACCTCGAGATCCCCCATGGGTCCGTGGGCCTTCTGGGGCCCAACGGAGCGGGTAAATCCACACTGATCAAGTCCCTTCTTGGACTGCTGGAGATAACCTCCGGGGAGGCATCGGTACTGGGCCATACCCTGGGTTCAAGGGATTCCGGCCTGGACATCAGGAGGAGGATAGGGTACATGCCCGAGTCAGATTGCCTGATCCCCAGCATGACCGCCATTGGATTCGTCAAGTACATGGGTGAGATCTCCGGGCTTCCCCCAATGATCGCAATGCAGAGAGCGCATGAGGTGCTTCATTATGTGGGCATCGGCGACGAGCGGTACAGGAAGCTGAAGACCTACTCAACAGGCATGAAGCAGAAGGTCAAACTGGCGCAGGCGATCGTCCACGACCCCGAACTGGTCCTGCTTGACGAGCCGACGAACGGCATGGACCCCACAGGTCGAAAGGAGATGCTTGAACTTATTCTTGATATCACCAGGAACCACAACAAGAACATTATCTTCTCATCTCATCTGCTTCCTGACGTGGAGTACCTCTGCGATCACGTGATCATCATCGACCAGGGGAAGCTGATAACCCAGGGAGACATGAAGGACCTCATCGGATCGATAGATATCATGGAGATCAAGATCAAGGGGGACGAGGCGAAATTCGCCTCCATATTGAAAGGGATGGGCTTGAACTTCGATAGGAAGGGGCCCTTTTTTATCTTGAAGTCAGAAGGTGACATACTCAACGATATATACGCCGAGATCAGGGGGAAGAACATCCAGATCAGGCACGCCTCCCGGTCCAAGAGGACCCTGGAGGAGATCTTTATCAAGAACGTCGGGGACCACAGGGGAGGTGTCGGGTGATGGCTCTGAGCACTCACGATTACCGACCTTACAAAGGCAGCTACAGGGGGTTGGGCTATAGAACGTTCAGAATGTTTCGGTCCAACCTCATCTCGACAATAAAGAACCCCGCAGTGATCGTGGTCATGTCATTATCCTTCCTCTTCGCCTTCTTCTACCTGATGGGGCTGGGGCTTGGCGGCACCGCCCTGACCAGTTCCCCCGAAGATGACTTCGATTGGCAGGCCGACGTTCGGCTCAAGGTGACCCCCGTTGATGATGAGATGCTCATGCGTGAGGTCCAATTGGGCGACCGGATATCCTTCGAGTTCAAGGTCAGGAACACCGGAAAAGAGACCGGGAACGTCCTCACGTATGGAGAGGCCCCCAATGAGTTCTGGTCCGTATCCACAACCATATTGAACGGGGATGCGGTCCTGAGGCCGGGGGAGGAGATCAACGTGAGGATGGATGTCTCCCTGCCCCACCACATCGGGGAGTTCACATACCTTGGGGAGAAAGATCGCTGGGATGAAGGCGTCAAGGAACCTGACGATGGTGGTATCGGAGCATCGAGACCGGGTGACTCTACGTCCTACATTGATATGTACCCCCAGGATCTGGGGATCAGCCATACCTTTGACCTCTTCAACGTCACCAGGTCCGTCTCATTCTATGCCGGTTTCGTCGATGAGTACATGAAGAATGACATCTCAATGGACCCCTCATCGGAACACTTCTACCCTTACTGGCTGGCAAACGACTTCAGGACGGGATCCATCACGGCGCTTGTAAGCCTTGAAAAGTCAGAATACCTCTCCATTCTCGAGGGGGAGAACCTCACGGTGGTGGACCCGGGGTCGGGGTCATTTTCCCTTGAAATAGGTGCAGATGGGAGGGATGTTGAGCGGTCGATCAAGGGTGGAGGATCGGCCGAATTCCCCCTCACAGTCCATAATACAGGAGATCTTGACATCCTGGTCGTGCTGGACTGCTATGTGACCATGTACAGGGACTACGATTGGAAATGTACGGTATCGGACCTTCCCGTGGACCCTTTCATGGGCAAACCCTACCTCCAACTTGATGCTGGAGAGGCAAGGGAGCTGACCCTGAAGGTGAGGTCCAGCAATCACTCCATAGAGCGATCATTCAATATCATCGTGGTGGGAACGGAGGTCGGGAACGGATCATACCATCATTCCTCCATCTCCAACGGGATCGTCACGGTGAACGATGCGAGGTCCATTGACAACGCCAATAAGGAGATCTTCACCATAACCTGGGGCATGTACGAGAGGTATTTCTGGATAATATTCCTCGCATCCGTGGCCGGTGCAGGCCTCATATCCAACGATATCAGGTACAACTCCATCAGCCTCTACCTCTCAAGGCCCATTACTAAAATACATTACGTACTGAGCAAATTCGCCTCACTTTTTACCGTCCTGTCCCTGATCACGATCTTACCGGCGGCGGTGTTCTTCATCGCCGGGATGGCATTCGGTTCCGTAACATTCACCTTCGTTCTCGAACACCTGTGGATACTGGGGGCCCTCTTTTTCTCCTACTTCATCGCCCTTACGGTCTTTTCATCCATCTGCCTGGCGTTATCCTCATTGATGAAGAGGGGGATCTACGCGGGAGCCGCGATCTTCTCGGTATTTGCATTCTCCTCCACGATCAGCTGGGTCCTTCACGGGCTTTTCCAGAAGGATTACCTCAAACTGATCTCGATCCACGACAATTTTGTGGTCATATTCAAGGTGCTGTTCGACATGGATTTCGATGCGAAGGCCTACGGGTATGATTGGCACGTTCCAGCCGCCGTCCTGCTCTGTATAACCCTGGCCTCCTGGGCGATCATCGTCTACCGCATGAAGAAAGTGGAGGGTGCCTGATGGTGGAGAAGATCATCGAGGTCAAGAACGTCTCCAAGTTCTACGGCAGCGTGCTGGGACTGAACGAGATAACCGTTGACTTCGGGAAGGGGATCACGGGGATCCTTGGGCCCAATGGAGCCGGCAAATCAACGCTGATCAAGGCCATAATGGGGCAGATAAAACCGAACATGGGCAAGATCACCGTCATGGGAGAGAGGGTCTGGGATAACCCCAGGCTGAACCAGATCATGGGATATTGCCCCGAACAGGAGACATTCTACGACCGCATGACCGGATTGGAGTTCGTGACCTACTGCGCCAGGCTCAACGGCCATTCCAGAGGGAAGGCCACGGAGATGGCCAGAAGGGTCATACAAACCGTTGACCTCACCAAGGACATGAACCGGGCCGTCACCGGATACTCAAAGGGGATGAAACAGCGCATCAAGATTGCCCAGAGCCTCGTTCACGACCCCGAGATACTGGTGATGGATGAGCCCCTTGCTGGAACCGACCCCGTGGGAAGAATTCAGATCATGCAACTGCTGTTCAGGTTGAGGGACCAGGGAAAGCACATACTGGTCTCATCTCACGTCCTCCACGAGGTGGAGAGGATGACGGAGAACATAGTCCTGATCAACAAGGGTAAACTCCTTGCCCAGGGCAACCTCCACGATATCAGGGATTCCATGGACAAGTTCCCACTGACGGTAAAGATCACATGTGAGAGGAGGCGTGAACTGGCCTCGATCCTGTCCGGAATGGAGAACATCATCTCCCTCTCCTATGCAGGTGGCCCGAATGTGCTGTTGGTTCGAACGGGGGATCCCAACCTGTTCTACGATGGGTTCCAGGAGATAATCCTGGATGAGGGCATCAGGATCGATTCCATAGACTGTCCCGATGATAACCTGGATGCGATATTCAAATATCTGGTAGATTGACATGAAGAAAAAAGGGTATGGCCACATGGATGGGATGTCCAACAGGGCGTCCGCCGTTATCGAGTTCACCATCAGGAGGATCCTTTTGTCCAGATCGACCATCCTGGCGATACTGATATTGCTGATTCCCACCTTCATCGCCCTCTATATCGTGTATGATACCCCCGACGATGCCCAATGGCTGGAGGGATTCTCCGATTTCACACTGCTGTTCTATTTCCAGTTCTTCGTCATCCTCTACTGCCTGGTCTATGGTTCCAATCAGATCCATGAGGAACTTGACCGCAGGACGATAACCTATCTGACAACAAGGGGCATGAAGAGGGGGGAGATCCTCATCTACAAGTACATCGGTATGGTGATATCGGTCTACCTCATGCTCTCGGTGACCGTTGTCGTCATGTATCTGGTCCTGGGCTTGATGGCCCCGATCTCGGAGGTCATCTCCTCTCTGGACGTCCTTGCAAACGTCCTCTTCATCACATTCCTTGGTACTCTGGTGTACGGCGCCATGTTCGTAATGCTGGGAACCCTCATCAGATGGCCTCTCATGGTCGGACTGCTTTACACCTTCATCTGGGAGATGATCGGATCGAACTTTCTGGGCAATGTGAGGCAGGCCACCGTCATGTACTATCTGAGATCGATCATGTACTGGGAGGTGGGCATCGGTGAGATCACCACCTTCAAGGAGATGCTCTCAACGTCATTCTCCATCTTCTTCCTTCTGTTCCTCACCGGCATATTCCTGCTGATCGGCCTCATATCCATTGGTAGAAAGGACCTGAACTGAGGCCCTCACCGGTAGGCAAGCTCGTTATCCGTATGTTAATGCGTCCGATCATATCTCGACATCAATGCCCAGTTTGGCGGAGAGCTCCTTGTACCTGTTCCTTATCGTGACCTCGGTGACCCCTGCAACATCGGCCACCTCCCTCTGGGTCCTTCTCTCGCCCGTCAGGATGGATGCGATGTATATGGCTGCAGCAGCCACGCCGGTCGGCCCCCTGCCGGAGATCAGCTCCCTCTCGTCGGCCTCTTTCAGGATCTCCAGGGTCCTCGACTGGGTCTCGCCTGACAGCTTTAGCTCCGAACAGAACCTCGATATGTAATCCTGGGGGGAGGTTGGGTTCAGCTTCATCTTGAGCTCACGGGCCATGAACCTGTAGGTCCTGCCTATCTCCTTCCTGTTCACCCTCGAGGCGGCGGATATCTCATCAAGGGTCCTTGGGACATTGCACTGCCTGCATGCGGCGTAGATCGACGCGGCGACGACGCCCTCTATCGATCTCCCCCTGATCAGGTTCTTGTTCACGGCCCCCCTGTAGATCAGGGCGGCCGATTCCCTCACGTTCCTGGGAAGGCCGATCCCCGATGACATCCTCTCCATCTCCGAGAGGGCGAATGCCAGATTTCTCTCGGTCGCATTGGAGACCCTGATCCTCCTCTGCCACTTTCTGAGCCTGTACATCTGGGCCCTGTTCCTCGTGGGTATGGACTTTCCGTAGGAGTCCTTGTTCTTCCAGCCGATCTCGGTGGAGAGACCCTTGTCATGGATCATCATGGTCATGGGCGCTCCCGTCCTTGCCCTCTGCTCATTCTGCGCCGAGTCAAAGGCCCTCCATTCCGGGCCCTGATCTATGATCTGTTCGGAAATCACGATCCCACAGTCACCACACACCAACTCGCCCCTCTCGTAATCCCGTATAAGGTGTTCGCTTCCGCACTCTGAACATTTCGTCGTTTCCTCTATCTGGACCTTGTAAGACATCAATATCAACTCCTGGTTTACCGTCCGTT
>CBDVER010000111.1:0-5669 GCA_965373055.1 uncultured Thermoplasmata archaeon | reverse complement strand
TGTCCCTGGATCGTCAGGGTCATGGCGAGCTCCACGTAGGATATTATCTCCTCTTTGGTGAGGATGTCCCCATAGAAATGGCCTGAAGCGGTATCAAGGCCTCGTCCGTAACCCATCAGCGCTTTCTGCTGTGCCATTGAGGAGAGGATGTAGTTCGCCGTCCTCTGAAGCTCCCCTCCCAGGAGTGCGTCGTTCACCCGGTGTTCCCTGCTTTTGAGCAGGTCGGAGAGCGAGGCCCTCTCCTCCTGATATATCACCTCCCTGTTGATCTGCAGGGACCCGTACGGGTCAGAGATCAGGACCGGGCAGGTCACCCTTGTCCTCGTCCCCAACGACTCACACCGGATCCCCTCGTCGGAGGGCCCCGTCCCGTTGGGCCTGTCATCTGATGTCCATGGGACGGGTGAATCGACCCCCGCCAGGACGGGGAAGACCTCTATCACCAGCTCACCCATGTAGAATATCAGGTTATCCGTCGTTCTGTTCAAGGTTTCCAGCAGTATCTTTATCCTGTCGGGAAGGGCCCTGGACATCTCCATCTCCATGATGGTATGCAGCCGCCCCTCCCCTCCGCTTAGAAGGGCTCTCTCTGAGGCGACGAACGCCTCGGAATGTGTTATTGCAATTAGGTCCTCGATGGACGTCTCCACCTCGTCGGCCCGGCCGAACCCGTACCTTATGTTGAGCATCTCGAGGTTTGCCTGACGCTGTGCTGTGTCGATGCTGCCCATGTAGACGATATAGAAAGAGGAGATCACAAGCAGCCCTATAGCAAGGAAGGCGAACGCCTCCCTCGCCCTGTGATCCCTGGAGATGCGTGAAGATCTCATGACACCCCCCCGATATCGTAATTGAAACAGCCTCTTTCAAGGGGCAGATATATCCTGATGTGGACGGACCCGGGTGACATCGCAGTGGAGACCACGTGAGGTGTGAGAACGGGATCGGGGAGATCTCGTTCGGAGGAGATGGATATCAGAACGTCGATCCCGTCGGGGCGGTACGGGTAAAGGGGTTCGATCGCATTGATGAAAGCGGAGTCACCTTCCAGCTCCCTCGGCCCATCCCCTCCCATCAGGATCCAAGTGGTCCCATTGAGCTGGCTGCTGATGGGGGGGAGGTTCTCCTTGATGCAGAGGGCCATATTCCCCGCCTGGACGCATCTGAGCTGGAACGTTTCAGAATTGATCTGTTCATTTCTCCCCCCATCATGGGCGAAGGAGAACAGAAGCGAGGCTCCCAGGATCAGCATGACCATCGATATGGCCGTCTCCATCCCCCTGTCGTCCAGGACCTTTTTCATGATCGGCCCCCCTCAAGGTATCCCGGCACGGGCCCCTCGTCGGTCTGGATCAACACGGTCAGGCCGTGGAGGATCATCGCTTCTCTGGGTATCTGGTCGGTTCCAAGGAATCTACCGTCCTGGAACTGCCCTGATAAGTTGCCGTTCTCCCACGTTATCGATACATAGATGTCCCCCTCCAGCCCCAGAACGGCCGAAGGGCGATCGCCCGACCTGATGGATATCAGCCGGGACTCCTCCAGGATGGAATCGCCGTTCTCCTCCCACCCCCTCCAGTCCCTGATGATCTCAAGCTCCTCACCGGTAAGGGAGGCCCCTTGTCTTTCATCCCCTATCAGCTCCCCTGCCAGGGCCGATCCCAGACCCAGGACTATGCAGATGGACAGCCCGAAGGCTAGCAGGTCACTTACGGGGGAAACGGATCCTTCGTTCCCAACCCTCATCGACCCGAGAGGGTATTCGGAGTAGAAAAGGGTTTTCGTCCCTCCATCTTACGTATTGTAAGATACTTTTAATATGGGTCACTCCGATCAATGTAGACCCTTGGATGGGGGATTGCCTATGAATAAAATGATATTAGTGGTCCTGGTAGCGTGTGCCTTTCTGGCATCCGGATCGATGACAATGCTGCCCGCAAATGGTGAGATGACCGTGGGCGAAGAGGGGGATGTCGAATACGAGACCGAGGGGACCCCACCACCCACACCCCCACGGATGAGTCGATAGGGGTCTCCATCGGTTCCTATGGGGCGGAGTTCGACGATTCGGGGGATAAGGTTGAGATGGAAATAAGTGTTGAAGGGTCCACATTGGGAATGGTTGTGAAATGTGCGATGACGACCGTGACCTATTTCAAGAACGGATCGTACGAGGTTGGTGGATGGGATGTAGGCCCCTATGATAACCCTGAGATCACGAGTGTTGGATTTACATCGGCGTCGTATTTCAAGGGGACCGATGGCGAAGGGGATGACGACTGGTCCTCCTGGGGTTATAAACTGTATTTTGGTGTCCTTGAGGAGCTGTATGATCTTTACAGGGATCAGGGTATCGATCTAGGAGATGAAATGGATGTTGAGAACGTGACGGAGGTGGTCCTTGTGGTCCGCGCCTTCAGCGATGATGACATGACCATGTGGAACCAGGACACCAAGGAGATCACGGACGAGTACAAGGCCTTTATCAGCGGCGAATCCACAGGCAAGGACGATGAGGGATGGCTCCCCGGCTTCGAGCTCTTCGGCGCCGTGGCCGCCTTCATCGCAGTTGCTGGTATTGGTTTTGCCTTCAGAAGAAGAAGGTGAGAGTAATTTGATAAGTGCCCCCGTGATGCGGGGGCCCTATCATCCGATGAGGTCCTTCATGGCCTCCTCGTATGAGAGGCCGATGGTCTCCTGTTTAAGGAAGCTGGGAGGCTGCCTGCTGATCCCCTTCTGCTCGATATCCTGAGGGATTTTCTTATCCCTGTTGATCGTGAGCACCCAGCCACATTCGGGACACCCCTTGATCAGATGTCCCTTCTTCTTGCCCTCAACGATATTTCCATCACAGAACGGGCAGGTGTTCCCTTTCTCCTTCAGGTCCGCATCCTTGAGCAGCGCTCTCAGGTCATCGCCCCTGCTGCACAATTGGAACGCCATCTGGCCGCACTCGTGGCAGTGATATATCAGACTATCCTTCCAGGTCCAGATCTCCATGACGTAATCGCACTCGGGGCACTTGATCTCCTTGGCCTGCAAAGCAAGGTCAAGGCAGCTGTGGTTGGGCATATCGTTCACTCCTGTAAACTCCTATTATCGCAACTTGCATAATAAATTCCTCTCGAACATGTTAGGATAGGGCCGTATCCTGGTTTTTGTACCAGAAGGGCCATTTCCCAGCCTGCGGGAGGTTTTTCACTTTCACCACTCCCCTGCTGAGCCTATTTATAAAGATACCGGGGTCGATATGTCGTGGAAGGCAAAGGTGAGTTCGTACAGCATCCGCTGATCCGTGAGGGCATGATAAAGAGGAGAGGGTATCAGGATACCATTGCCCGGAAGTCCCTCCAGAAGCCCACGCTTGTCGTCCTTCCAACCGGCCTGGGAAAGACCGTTGTGGCCCTGCTGCTCATGGCCGAGAGGCTGAAGCGCGACAGCTCCCAGATCCTGATGATGGCCCCCACGAAACCCCTGGTGGAACAGCACGGCAGGTTCTTCCGGGAGGCACTTGAGGATGTGTCCATAGTCACCCTGACCGGGGAGATCCCCCCACAGAAGAGGGCGGAGATGTACGCACAGGGAAAGGTAGTGATAGCGACCCCCCAGATAATCAGGAACGACGTGATGTCGGGGGATCTTTCCATATCCACATTCCACACCATGATCGTTGACGAGGCCCACAGGGCCACGGGCGATTATCCCTACACGTTCATCACGGAGCGGTTCTATCAGGCGACGCCCTCCGGCCTGGTCCTGGGCCTCACCGCCTCGCCGGGACACGATATGGAGAGGATCTACGAGGTCTGCAGGAACCTGGGTATCGAGAACATCGAGGTCAGGGTCGATTCGGACCCGGATGTCAAGCCGTACATCCAGGATCTGGAACTGGAGTGGGTGAAGGTGGAGGTCACCAGGGGGATGAGGGAGATCATCTCGATCCTCGAGAGGATGTTCCTGGAGAGGGTGGGCAAACTGCAGAGAATGGGCGTTCTGCAAAGGGGGCGCTCCCTCTCGGTCAAGGCGCTCATAGGGGCCGCCGGCAGGATACAGGAGGCTATCAGGAAGGCCCCCGCCCAGGCGGGCGCATACTATCAGGCCATGTCGATCCAGGCGCAGGCGATGAAGGTCTCACACGCCCTTGAGCTGGCGGAAACGCAGGGCCCTGAAGCTCTCTATGCCTATATGGACAGGATGATAAAGGAGACGGGGGAGCCAAAATGCTCAAGGGCCACGAAACAGGTGGTCTCCGACGCCCAGTTCCGGCTCGTTCTCAACCGGGTGGAGGCGCTCCGTGGAGAGGACCACCCCAAGGTCCAGGCGGTGGAGCGTTTCGTCAAACAGAGCCTGAGGGAGGCCCCCCACTCGAGGATAATCGTCTTCACCCATTTCAGGGACACGGCCACAATGGTCCTTGAGGCCCTCAAACCCATGGAAGATATCGGCGTAAGGCCGGTGAGGTTCGTGGGGCAGGCGAGCCGGGGAGAGGACCACGGCCTCTCGCAGAAGAAGCAGAAGGAGATACTCGATTCGTTCCGGAGCGGGGACCGCAACATCCTCATAGCCACCTCGGTTGCGGAGGAGGGATTGGACATACCCGGTGCGGACCTGGTGATATTCTTCGAGCCGATCCCCTCCGAGATCCGGACGATACAGCGTAGAGGACGAACCGGGCGCCACTCCTCCGGAAAGGTGATAGTCCTGATGTCCAGGGATACGCGGGACGTGACATACTCCTGGTCTGCAAAGGATAAGGAGAAGAGGATGGAGAGACAGCTCCTCACGCTTAGGAGGATGCTGGCAAAGAGGCCTCTCCAGGGAACGCTCCGGGTCAAGGAGGCAGAGAAGCCCAAAACCCTGGATTCGTTCGTGGAGAAGGAGGATGGGCCCGAGATCCTCGTGGATACGAGGGAGATGCCATCCGGTGTGGTGGAGGAGCTGATGAGGGGAGGGGCGCGCATCCGGTCCTCCACCCTGGAGGTTGGCGATTACATCATCTCGGACCGGCTGGTGGTGGAGCGGAAGACGGCACAGGACCTATCGGATTCCCTGGTGGACGGGAGGCTGTTCCAACAGGCCGTGAATATATCTTCAAGGTTCGATCGGTGCGTGATCGTCATCGAAGGGGACAACATATTCACCAAGCGTGATATCAGCAGGGAGGCACTGATGGGGGCCCTATCCTCGCTCATAGTGGATTTCAACATCCCCCTCATGTTCACACAGGACCCGAAGGGAACTGCGGATTTTCTTCTCTCCCTGGCCAGAAGGGAGATGAAGGGGGGAAAGAGGCCGAAAAGCCCGAAGGGCTCCCTTGGAAAGGACCTGAGGTCTATCCAGCTGGAGGTCATGTCATCCATACCGGGGATATCCGGAGTGATCGCGGAGAGGATGATGGACCATTTCGGCACAATAGAGAGGGCTTTCACCGCGTCGGTCGAAGAGCTGATGAAGGTAGAGGGCGTGGGCAAGGTAAAGGCCAGGGAGATAAGGGGGGTAATATCCTCGGAGTCCCCTCCCTCCAAATAGTCCAGCGGTGGGCTATACCTCCTCGTATTCGCGGACGAGGATATCCATCAGCTCCTTGACGTGGATTATCCTGTCGACGCGGTAGGCGTTGGAGCCAGCGAAGGCGAACCCCTGGTCGAGGTTGCCCCTCTTGGCATTGG
>CBDVER010000110.1:0-5678 GCA_965373055.1 uncultured Thermoplasmata archaeon | reverse complement strand
AACGAGAGGAAGTTCGAGTGGTTCTACGACTACGATGAGTCCGACCCGAACGAGTGGGGAGGCGATGGTGGAGAGGATATCAGGGCGGAGTGGGGAGAGCCGGTGAGGTTCAAGCCCTACGTGGCCGACCCCGATGGAGATCAGCTGACCTTCACCTGGAGGTTCTCGGATGTTGGCGGAATAAGCTCCAGAACGCTGTACGGTGAGGAGGTTCTCTTCGTATTCCACCCACCTGACGGGAACCTCCTGGCGGAGAGGGTCAAGTTCAGGATCAACCTGACGGTGGCCGACGGGTACTTCGAGGTACCACTATCCGCCCAGTTCGAGATCTGGGTATGGCCCGATGACGACAACGATAACGATGGGCTTCCAGATGTCAGGGAGATCGAATACTTTGGAAACCTGGACCAAGGCCCCGATGAGGACTTTGATGGGGATAACTACACCAATGTCGAGGAGATGGGTTTCCAATACGCCGAAGCCGTGGATGGCTATGAGATAAAATATCCCGATCCCACCGATCCAAACAGTACACCCGTTGATCCCAATCCAACGTATCCACCGCCTCCACCAGAGGTGAAAACGGGAGCCGATCTCGAAACATGGAAGGTCGTGATGCTATCCATCATAATAATCTTCATACTTTCGGCCCTTATCGGCATGGCCGTTATGATCAGTGTATCCCGCAGGAGGGAGCTGGAGGATGATGAGGACGCAGAGAGATATATCGCAGAGATGGAGAGAAGGCAGGCCGAGATATCCGGACTGTATGGCAATAAGGTGAGGGCCGGCGAGGCCATAGGGCCGGATCAGTCCACCCTGTCCGATCTGAAGATAGACCTTGGAGGGAGGGTATATCACACCGAGGGGTCCTCCTCGCTCGTCTCGGCAGGAGATGATCCGGGAGGGGACGTGGTTTCCGTCGGGCCGTTATTCGATGATAGCGCCCCACCGCTTGAGCTGGGGGAGAGCCTGAACATGGAAGAATAAGGCTACCCTGGAAAAAATGAATTAAAACAAGAAGGAACAAAAACAAGGGTCGGGGGGACGGGGCCCCCCGACAGTTCCTATTTAAATCCCGTCTACATGGAGAGGGCTGTTACCGGGCAAACGCCCACGCACGCGCCGCAGTCCACACAGAGGTCGGCGTCAACTCCCACCTTGCCGTCATCTTCCATGGCAAGGGCCTGCACTGGACAGGTGTCCACGCACTGTCCGCATCCGATACACGTATCCTTGTCGATCTTTACAACCATTATGTAAGCCTCCTTTGGTGTCACCGCCGGGGTGGCGACAACCATCCTTATCGAAAGGGTATATTTAACGGTTCCTTCTATGTCGTTGGCGAGGATGGAGAATACGCTCCAATGCCGGAGGAAGGATGGCTATGGTAATAGAGGTCGACCCCGACAGGGACATGGAGCGTCTGGATGCGCTCTCTTGGGACCTTCCACCTAGGGAGGCCATCCAACCCTACCTGATCGATGAGATATTCCCCCTTCTGGATATGGGGAGGTGGGTGGATCTCCTGCTATCTCATCTGGATGCGGGCCATGTTGCCTCGTTCTCCTCGATAGCCAGGGCACTGGGGGAACCGAGGGCGGCGAGGGCGGTAGGTGAGCTGGCGGCCTCGGGAGCCCTGAGAGGGCCGACACACAGGATCATATATGCCGATGAAAGGGTTCCGGACAGGAGCGTGATCGAACTGGGGGCCGAGATGGAATTGGATGAGAGGGGGGGGTCATATCACATCCCAGGTTATCTGGCTCCCGAGGATCTCAAGGTGGGATCCCCGCCCTTTGGGCCGCTTCGGGATATCCAGACCTCGATGGACCATCTCCTGGTGGAGGAGCCTGGAAAGCCCACCTCATTATGCGGGATCGACATCTCGTCCAAGGATGATCTGAACGTCGTATGTCTGTCGGCCTCCGACCTGAACGGGGATGACATCCAACAGCACTGCAGGCAGGGGCCACTGCCCATGCCGTACGTTTCCGGCTATCTGTTCTACAGGGAGGGGCCCTTGATCCTGCCAGCATTGGACGAGGCCATGAAAGATGGGTTGATCGAGGAGGATACCCTGTTGGTGCTGGACGGGAACGGCATACTCCATCCCAGGAGGTCGGGGATCGCATGTCAGATAGGGGTCGCTGTGGACATGATGACATGTGGTGTGGCAAAAAAGCTCCTGGTTGGAAAGGTGAAAGGGCCGGAAAGGGAAAGGATGGGGCATGCGATATCCGAGGTGAGGGACGGGGGCGACCTCCTTGGATATGCGGTCAGGACCCCGCGATCGAAACCGGCCTACCTATCCAGAGGCAACAGGATGACGCTTGACCGTGCCCTTGAGGCCCTGCTGCCATCATGGCATCACAAGGTGCCTCTGCCAACGAGGTTGGCCCACGAGAGAAGCAACGAGGTGAGGCGTGCCATATCAGAATCCCCATCTGGCGACCTTCAGGTCCCTCCTCTTGTGCTCCATGTAGCTGTAAACCGATGAATGTTCCGATCCCGACAGGATCATATTGATGGCCTTCGAGGCCACCTTCATCCCCTCGATATCCCCTATGATGCCAACGGTATTCCCCTTGATGGAGATGCTGCAGTCGGTGAGCTCCTCGATCAGTTTTCTGGTCTTGCCACCGCTCCCTATCATCCTGGACCTGACCTGCATCACCCTCTTTGAGGACTTGCCCGAGAAGTGGCGGATGTCGAACTCCTCGTAGTATATCTCGTCCTGGAACAGCTTCATGGCCTTCTCGGGGGGGAAACCTCTTCCGATGGCCCGGATCACATCCCGCATGACGAAGGCCATGTAGGGGTCCTTTGACGTCTCGTCATGCAGGATAATATCGCCGCTCTCGGAATCGATCTCGATCCTGGTGCCTGACCTCTCGGCCAGCATCCTGATCGTCCTGCCGTTGTGTCCGATGATCACGGCCACCCTGTCCTGAGGGACCTTGATATTGAATGTCATAAGCCTATCGGCGGGTAGATTTGGCATTCCATATAAAAGGGTGTCCCCGACCTCACGGGGAGGGCCCAAGAGCATAATGGCCCCCAAACGGCGTTTTTACATTCATCCGGGTAGATCATTCAAAATGCAGATATATATACAAGCGGGCTCATTATGTGCCAACGATCGGATCGTGAGGGGAGATGGCCCTTCCTTTGACGGTTCGATCCGAAAAAGGATGACAATGAGATGATTGGAAAGGATGGAACGCCGATCGATCCCGGGCTGGATGATGCGCTCTGGCAGGTAGAGGTGGCCAAGAGGTTCGACATCACTATCTCCAGGGCCATGAACTTCATCAACCTCTCCAAGGACGCAAAGGGCTACGGGAACGATCCGCTTGCAGAGGGGATGATGAACCGGGCCAAGGACACGCTGTTCAACGACCTCGCCGAACACCTCTCCTCAAAGGAAAAGGAGGGGAGGAACATCGCGGACAAGATGAGGACGAAAAGGGCCTTCAACGAGGCGAAGTTCCTCTTTTCCAGGGGCGACATAAGGGGCTCCTACGACCTTCTTCTGGCCATGAAGGAGACCGAGGAGAAACCCGGCTACGAGCATGGTGGGTCCGCCAAGAAGGCGAAGACCTCCGCAGCCCATTCAAAGGCCCTGGACATTCTCCAGAAGGTTTACCTCAGGCTGAAGAACGAGGAGAAGAAGGGCAAGGATGTGGTGATGGCACGAGATTACGTGACCAAAGCCAGAAAGGCGCTTCAGAAGAAGGATTACGAGCAGGTCCAGCTTCTGTGCGAGAGCACGAACAACGTGCTCCAATCCCCTATGGATAAGATGAGCGATAAGGCCGGGGAGATCATTGACGGGATCTCCCAGACAAGGGATGAGCTGTTCGACGCAGAGGCGACCATTCCCAAGGAGAGGATATACCGAAAGCAGATCGAGAAGTACTTGGAGAGGGCCAAGGATAAGCTGAGGGCAGATAGGCCCATAGAGGCCCTGGACCTGGCCAGGGGGTCCCAGATCATATTGAAGGCGCTGGAGAGGGATACCATCAAGGGCAACCTGCCCAACATGATCCTCGAGCTTAAGGCGTCCCTCGAGGGCCTGAGGTCTCGCGGACTTGACCTATCCTACGAGGATTACCTGATGAAGCAGATGGAGGATTCATCCTTCAACGAGGATTATATCGAGGCCAAGAAGGCCGGCCTGAAGCTCAGGACCTGCCTGGCCAACGCGGACTCACAGAACCAGCTCCACATGATCTCCACAAAACTTGGCGACCTGAGCAGCAGGCTCAGGGGACATATAGGGAAGGACGGCTATATAGAGGCCAAGGAGGCCCTTGACGGCGCCAAAGTGTATCTGGAACAGTCCGCCTTTGAGAAGGCGAACAAGCAGCTTATCACCGCCTCCGGTATACTGGACTGAGGGGTAAACTATTTTATATCGTACTCATCACCCGGCCCGTGTTCAAGAAGATCGCGGCCCTTCAGCTCCTGTCTGGTGGGGCCTTTCTGGCATCTTTCACCTTCATCCCCATATATGCCCGTGAGCTGGGGATGACCAATTTCGAGGTCTCCCTGATCGCCATCTCCTACGCCGTCTCATCCTTCCTGTCGTCCTACATGTTCGGCAGGGCGGCGGACCGATACGGGCGAAGGTTGATGCTCCGGATCGGCCTGATCTCGGCGGCCATCTTCACGTTCTCACAGGGGATGGCCTGGACCGACGGATCCCTTATCTTTTTCAGGATGCTTGCAGGCATAGGATTCGGGATGTTCCCCGCCGCCCTTGCGGCATATGCATTCGAGGGCAATGTGAAACTGGGGCGGTTTTCCGCATTCGGCGCCCTTGGATGGGCCGTGACCCTGCCAATCAGCGGCCTGATAGCGAACACCTTCTCCCTCCCCTACGTATTCTTCTTCGGGTCTGGATTGCTGTTCTGCGCTTTCCTGATAACATCGTTCCTCCCCAGGGTCCCGGAGGTTAAAAGGAAGGTGCCGCTGCTTCCATTCAAGCTGATAGCCAGGAACGGGTCCGTGCTCTTTCCCTACATGATCCGTCACTCGACTGCGGCATCGATATGGGTATTGTGGCCGATATTCCTGAAGGAGGAGCTGGGGCTTGATATGTTCCAGCTGGGGATCGTCCAGGCGACGAACGCCTCCACCCAGTTCGCTGCCATGTTCCTGATCGGGGACCGCCTCCGGCCCCGAACATCGTTTATAATCGGGCTCCTTCTGACGGGGATCGCCGCCCTGTCGTTCACGATGATCGACGCCTTTCCCATGTTTCTGATCACCCAGGTGATCCTGGGGCTCTCCTGGGCCCTTCTCTACGTGGGCGCCCTCAGGTGGATGATGGCCCTCAATCCGGAGAAGGCCACGTCGGCGGGGCTTCTCAACTCCGTTATCAGCTTCTCCTCCATCCTGGGCCCGATCTTCTCCCTGGTGATAATCGCCGCCCTTCCCGACCTGAGCTACAAAGGGCCCATGTATTTTGCGGCGGCAGGGTCATTGGGGGCGTTCATGTACTGTGCGATCAGGGCAAGGCTCCGCCCTTCCGGAGCGGTCCCACAATAGTATTATCTATCCATACCGAATTTCACCTTCATGGATGAGGTGCCGATATATCATCACGTTGATTACGAGCGGCAGATCCAGGTCCCGGGCCATCCGGAGAGCCCCGAGAGGGTGGCCTCGAT
>CBDVER010000109.1:0-5681 GCA_965373055.1 uncultured Thermoplasmata archaeon | reverse complement strand
ACAATGCACATAAGGGATAGAGCAGGGGCCAACGACCCCCTGCTCGTCGATAGGATCAAGGCGGCCGACATCATCTTCTTCTCCGGCGGGGACCAGCTGAGGATCACATCCATACTGGGCGGGTCCCCGGTACTGAAAGAGGTCAGACGCAGGTATTTCGAGGAGTTCTGTATCATTGCCGGGACCAGCGCCGGCGCAAGTGCCATGCCGGAGACGATGATATATGGGGGCGAATCAAGTGAGGCCCTTCTGAAGGGAGCCGTTCACATGACCGGTGGGATCGGCCTCATAGGACGCGTCATAATCGACAGCCATTTTATCAAGAGGGGCCGCTTCAGCAGGCTGATGCAGATAGTCAGCTCGAACCCCGGCCATATCGGCCTGGGGCTGGGAGAGGACACCGGGATAGTAATTGAGAAGGGAAGGTTCATCAAGGCTATCGGGTCCGGCCTTGTGGTCATATTCGACGGGCAGGACCTACGATATACTAATATAACGGAGGTCTCCGAGGGCGAGGCGATCGCCATCGAGAACATTCGGGTTCACACAATAGTTCGGGGCTACGGGTACGACCTCAAGGAGAGGAGATACCTGAAACCCATTGATATGGAATGCCTCGATCTGGCATGTAAATAGAAAGGGGATATTATAATGAAGATACTGGAGATGCGTGCCCTGAGGGGCCCGAACTACTACAGCCGTTATCCTGCAATTTTCATGAAACTGGATCTCGGTGATCTCGAAATAAAGCCCACGGATAAGGTCAAGGGCCTGAGGGAGAACATCGAGGAGATGTTGCCGACTCTCATCGAACACAGGTGTTCGATAGGCCACAGGGGCGGCTTCTTCGAGAGGGTGGAGAGGGGGACCTGGGCAGGACATGTCGTGGAGCATGTCGCCATCGAGCTCCAGTGTCTTGCCCGGACCGAAGTTGGGTTCGGAAAGACGTATGATACCAACGAGGAGGGCATCTACGATCTGGTCTACCGCTACCGTGACGAGGGGGTGGGGATGGAGGCGGGCAGAGCAGCGGTCAGGATCGTCGATGATCTGTTCAAGGGGAAAGTTACCCAGATCAAGCCGATAGTACATCAGCTGAAGGAGATCAGGGAGAACAACCTCCTTGGTCCATCAACACAGTCGATAGTCGATGAGGCGAAGAAGAGGGAGATACCCACCATCCGATTGAACGATCAGAGCTTTGTGCAGATCGGATATGGGGTCTATCAGAGGAGGATCCAGGCCACGATGATGGATAACACATCCTCTCTTGGGGTGGAGATCGCGGATGATAAGGGGCGGACGAAGAAACTGCTTTCCGAAATGGGCGTTCCGGTCCCCAGAGGCTATTCGACATGGGACATTGAGGATGCGAAGAAGGTTGCGGACAGGATAGGTTATCCGGTTACCGTGAAGCCCCTTCAGGGGAACCACGGAAGGGGGATCACCACCGATGTGAACACCCCCGAAGAACTTGAGACCGCGTACAGGAACGCCCTCAAGGTCGATAAGACCGTCATCGTCGAGAGGTTCCTCGTTGGTTTCGATTTCAGGATCCTGGTGATCGATGGTAAGTTCACTGCAGCTGCCATGAGGGAACCCGCATATGTCATCGGTGACGGGAAGTCCACCATTCAGGAATTGATAGATGAGGTCAACAGGGACCCCAACAGGGGATTTGGCCATGAGAAGAACCTCACCAGGATAAAGATAGATTACATGACCGAGAGGCTGTTGAAGATCAAGAAGATGGCCCTTGATGACGTTCTGGAGGATGGTGACAAGCTCTACCTCAAGTCCACGGCAAATCTAAGTGCGGGGGGGAAAGCTATCGATGTGACCGACGATGTCCATCCGAGGATCATATCGATGGCGGAGAGGGTCTCACGGATAATCGGCCTCAACGTCATGGGGATAGATATCATAGCGCCCTGCCTCAATACCCCATTGGACCCTGAACAATGTGGCATCATAGAGGTTAACGCCGCCCCCGGTTTCAGGATGCACCTGGACCCTTCCGAAGGGACGCCAAGGAATGTGGCGGAGAACGTGATGAACATGATCTTCCCGAAGGGATCCGAATACCAGGTCCCCATTGTTGCAGTTACCGGAACCAATGGAAAGACCACCACGGTGAGGCTGATCTCCCACATACTCAGCCTCAACGGAAAGAACGTGGGAATGACCTCAACGGATGCCGTTGTCATAGACAACGTTCCGATCCTGAAAGGCGATTACAGCGGGCCCGGGGGGGCAAGAACGGTCCTCATGGACTCAACGATAGACCATGCGGTGCTTGAGGTTGCCAGGGGTGGGATGCTCCGGAGGGGCCTGGGATACAACGAGAGCGATGTGGGGGTTCTGCTCAACGTGACCTCGGACCATCTCGGCGAGGGCGGCATAGAGACGCTCGAGGACCTTGCCAGATTGAAGGCGATCGTGATAGAGACGGTAAAAGAGACGGGACATGCGGTCCTGAACGCCGAGGACCCACTGGTGCTCCCTCTCCAGGAGAAGACCAGCGGAGAGGTGATCCTCTTCTCACTGGACCCGGACATCCAGGCGCTGAAGGAGAACCTGAAAAAAGGCAATATGAACGTTACCTTCAAGGACGATTCGATAATCATTCAGAAAGGGGGATGGACCTCCGTGGTGGCAAAGGTGGTGGAGATACCCATCACCTACGGCGGAAAGGCGCTCTTCAACGTCCAGAACGTCATGGCCGCCGTTGCTGCCACATCCGCATTGGGCCTCAACGGGAGGCAGATCAGGGCAGGCCTCGTCAGCTTCAGCCCATCCATCGGCCTGTCGCCAGGAAGGATGAACATAATCGAAATGGGCGATTTCAAGGCGGTGATCGATTACGGCCACAACATGGGGGCCATCAAGGCCACAGGTGAGCTACTGCCACATCTTGCCCCAGGGAGGAAGATCCGGATGGCTGCGGGAACCGGCAACCGCTGGGAGGTGGACGTTATCGAATACGGCCTTACCCTTTAAAAGTACTACGACCACGTGGTCGTTACGGATACGGACCCCCGGGGAAAAGCGCCCGGCGAGGTGGCGGAACTCGTTCGACAGGGTTTGCATAAAGGCGGCTTCACCGATGATAGCATCACAATTGTTCTGGATGGGAGGGAGGCGACCCGGGCGGCGCTCGACATGGCGGTGAAGGGCGATATCGTCGTCCTTCAGGCAGATGATGTTCAGCTCGTGATCCAGGATGTGATGGATTACAAGGAGAAGATCATGAGGAAGTTCGAAGAAGAGGTCAAGGCAAAACAGGAGAAGGTCCCCTACGGTGAGGATTAGGATGGTCTCCCACGAGGCCGTTTTCGAACGGATCGAACGCTCCAGGGAGGAGATGATATCCTTCCTGGGGGATATCATCTCCATTCCTGCCGTGGGCCCGCTATCAGGGGGAACCGGTGAGCAGGAGAAGTCCGACCGTATAGAATTCATCATCCGCTCCTGGGGCATCGAGACCATAACTCATCACGACGCGTTGGACGGGAAGGTCCCATCGGGGAAGCGCCCGAACATGAGTATCGATATCAGGGGAGGGGAGAGCTCCCGGAGGATCGTCATCATCGCCCATATGGACGTTGTTCCACCAGGGGATCCTGGAGACTGGTCCGGCGATCCATACCGTATGAGAAAAGAAGGGGGCAGGCTCATCGGAAGGGGGGTGGAGGATAACGGCCAGGCGCTCACAGCTTCATTGTTCGCCATGAAAGCGCTCAAGGAATTGGGCGTAGAACCAGTTCGTGATATTGTCATATTCCTCGTTTCCGACGAGGAGGAGACGAATGAGAAAGGGATCGGACACCTCCTGAAGGAGGGGCTCATCCGAGAGGATGACCTGATCCTGGTTCCCGACCACGGCGAGCCGGAGGGAAGGGTGATCGAGCTCTGCGAGAAGACCCTCCTGTGGGTGAAGGTGACGGTGAAGGGAAAGCAGTGCCATGCAAGCATGCCCAACCTGGGAAACAACGCGTTGAGGGCATCCATGCTGTTCGGGACGGAGGTGGACAGGGTGCTCCACGGGAGATACGGCCGGAATGACCCGCTCTTCGACCATCCCGTCTCCAGCTTCGAGCCCACGAAGAAGGGGCGGGGGGTGGATGGGATCAACGTGCTCCCGGGAGAGGACGTATTCTACATAGACTGCAGGCTGATCCCCCCTTACACCGCGGAGGAGGTCCTCGGGACAATGAGGGAGGTGGCGGACTCGATCGAGGAGAGAACAGGGACATCCATCACGATAGGAACGGAGCTCTCGGAGACGACGCTTCACCCCACGCCCCCTGATTCGGATGTCGTCAAAGCCCTTTCAAAAGCGATCAAGATCGCAACAGGAAAGGAGCATATCAACGGCGGCATCGGGGGGGGGACGTGTGCGGCCCTGCTTCGGAACAGGGGATTTTCGGTTGCGGTGTGGGAGACCATCCACAACCGTGCCCATTCATCGGACGAGTACATACTGATCGAGAACCTGATGGCCGACTGCAAGGTGTTTGCGGCCCTGTTCATGGGGGTATAGGCCATATGTGGCCAAGACGTATGATCGTATCATAAGTTGCGTTTTGGACCATTGGTTGAGATCTTGATGGATCCCAACATTTACAGATCGAATATGATCCCCCCCTCTCAATGTTGGGAGAAGCCTCACTTTAACACTTATCTGTACTCATATGTTAAAGTTAGGCTGAATCGTCGTTCATCACATATAGGGGAGCTTGACCCCCATTTTCTTAAGATGATCCTGGATCTCTCTACCGTACGGATCTATGAGCTCATACAACTCCGTGTTAAATTTGTCAGGAAGACACATGGGATGGGGAAGTTGACCGATCCTTTTCAACTCCTCATCAACCATACCATTTAGAAGTTCTGCTCTTTCTCCGAGCACAGTCGCTCTCTCCATGAGCTCCTCCGGGGAGAGTGATTCACTCTCCAGGTCTTTGATGGTGCTGAGCGTCGCAATGAAGATGTTTTCGACGAAGTTCATGATCTCAACTGTATGATCAAATAGCTCTCTCTCGGAGCCGATGCTTTGAAGGGCCTCCCTCATCTTCTCCTCATCATCAGGGCCGAATGTCCCCGGTTTGGGTGCCCATTTCAAGACACTGTATCGGAGCCAGAGATGTCTATCATACTCCGACCAGTACTTTCTTAGACACAGTTTGATAGGGGCGTCACGGTTCGAGAGTTCCGTGAGGTCAAGGTAATGTCCCTTTTCATCATTAACAAGACAGGGATACACGATCAGGTTGACCTCATCCACCAATCCCTCCTTGAGAAGCTCCCCGCTGATGCTCCCTTCTGCATCCAGCAGCATTTTTCTGCATTTGAACTTATCATAGAGTTCCTCGAGAGCCCCTACCATATCGAGCTTATCCTCTCCTGAGATAATGCATCCGATAGAATATTTCTTCAGCTCTTCAAGATAGGATGAAGGGGTGCTCTTTGTTACAAGTGCGAACCTGTTGCCCCATGAAGGGATCTTGCTTATCCTCTCCCAATCGTCCATTTCTCCCTCCGGATCGATCAGGACCATCCTCGACCGGGGATCCTCCTGGCCCTGAAAGTCGGGAGGCGCTTGTTCAAGTTCATCGTCAGGTACCATCTCCGAGAACCTTTTCAGCGAATGGATGTCGGCCACATAGGAATCGAACGTG
>CBDVER010000108.1:0-5684 GCA_965373055.1 uncultured Thermoplasmata archaeon | reverse complement strand
ACGAGACGTCCAACCTCTGCATGAAAGGTCTGGTGAGCATCATGCATATAACGGACCCCGATGCCATGCTCGGATACAATGGGACGATCTCCGGCTGGGCCTCCAATTCCGTTTACAGGGTAGAGGTCAGCGTTGATGGAGGCCCCTTCGAACCTGCCGATGGAAGGGGGGAGTGGGAATATCACATAGGGACGGATATCACGGGATACGGCCCTCACACCGCGAAGGTCAGGGCCCACTACGGAAGGCTCCACAAGGATCGGGAGATATCCTTCTTCCTGGACGATGAGCCCCCAAGTATGAAAGTGAAGACAATGGGCCTTCAGGGCGATGATGGCTGGTACCTTGGTAATATCTCGATCAACATCTCCGCAACGGATGATATCGCCGGCGTGGGGGAGATCTTGTACGAATTGGATGGAAATGTATCGACGATCTATCAGGGCGACATATCTATCACAGGAGATGGGGGCCATCAGATCATATACCATGGTGTGGACCGGGTGGGGAACGTCGGGGAGAGGGAGGAGATGGAGCTCCATATCGATGCCACGGCCCCCGTAACCTCACACGAACTTGTCGGAGGGGAGGGAAAAGAGCTCTGGTACGATACCGGGGTGATCCTCACCCTCTCCGCCGTGGATGAGACTAGCGGTGTACGGGTTATTCAGTACAGGGTCAATGGTGAGGCCTGGCTGGATCATTCCCACTCCGTCAACTTCGATATCTCCGGCATCTACACGGTGGAATACAGGTCAAGGGATGTCGCTGGCAATGTGGAAAACGAAGGGTCTGTCTCATTTTCCATTGATACAGGACCGCCGGTCACAAGGTTGACCATCACAGGGGAGGAGGGGAGGGAAGGGTGGTACACGTCCAACGTCACTATAGATCTCTCGGCAGAGGATGGACACTCGGGCATCCACCAGATCAGATATCGTTTCTTCGAGAGCAGATGGGAGACGTACTCGGAGGAGATGGAGCTGTCCGGGGAGGGGGAGTTCATCATAGGCTACTATTCAAGGGATATCTGTGGGAATGAGGAGGAACAGAGGGTCGTGGTCCTTGCAATGGACCATACTCCCCCGCACACCATCCTACAGGTGGAGGGGAGGGGAGGTGTGGATGGATGGTTCATTGATACGGCCACGTTCACAATGAAGGGATCCGATGCGATCAGCGGCCACTACCACACCGTCTTCAGGTTGGATGGCGGCTCCTGGCATGAATATGATGGGGTTTTCGAGGTGAGGGTGAATGGATGCCATCTCCTGGAGTATCGGTCGCAGGACAGGGCTGGAAACTGGGAACAGATAAATAAAATGGAGTTCAAGGTAGATGTGTCACCCCCTGTCCTGAGGCTGGATCCTCCCATCGATGGTTCAACCTTGAAGGATGTGAATGTCACGATAACCTGGACCGCCCACGACAGCGGGAGCGGCATCTCACATATCACCTTCTCCATGGATGGCGGGGAGGAGGTCATCCTGTCAGCGGATGCGAGAAACCATTCGATCATGGGCCTTGAGGAGGGGAACCACTCGTTCTCCATAGCTATAATCGATCTCGCTGGAATGAGGACCACGGCCGAGGGGGCCTTCAGGATCGATCTGACCGCACCGCCGCCCATCATCCCGCCTCCGCCGGCCGAGATGGAAGAGAAGGATACCGGCCCATGGTATCTTCTCTCCATGATCCCGATCCTCCTGATCGTGGGAACGATCTCCATGGTGATATTCATTAAGAGAAGAAAAGGAGCCGTTGACGAACAGATCTAGGAGCCGGAAGAGGGGACGAAAGAACAGGGATCGAATTGAAGATCATTTATAATTCAGACTTTCACCACGAGAAGGATCGAATTGAATTCTTGAGGAGGCCTTTCTAGTCCTTGAACATCTCTGGATCGAAATGAGTGTAGGGTACCCTCTTCCTTTCACCGATATTTATAACAACTATGCCCACGCCGATGAGAGCTGCCAATACTACCACAACAGCGATAATTATTACAATAAGCACCCAAAGCAAAGAATCGCTCTCCTCTGTCGTTCTCACGATCTGAATATCATCGATCCTTATGTAGAGATCGCTGACCTGTGAACTCTCCCCCTCCCCTACCATGTTCACCGCAGAGACCCTGTATCGATAGATCATGCTCGTTGTGACGTTGTTATCCCTGTATGTCGTCGTGACATTGGACAGTGATGTCAGGAGGACCCAGTCCAGGGTGTTGATCCCACGATAGACATTGTAGCCCGTAATGGGCAACCCGCCATCATCTTCCGGAGCTTCCCATGAGATGTTGATGTGGCCGATACCGATGATCGATACCAGATTCAGGGGTGGGTCCGGCACCGACGAGGGGATCACGTCGACGACCCGGGAAAACGGCCCCTCCCCAAGATCGTTGACACAGCTCACCTTGTAGTGGAACAGCTTCCCATTCTCAACGTTCCGATCGATATATGATCTCTCCTGGACCAGGTCGCCGATCAGCCTCATGTTCTCGATATCCCTTCCTCGATATACCCGATAGCCCGTCAGGTCGAATCCACCATCATCCGCAGGTGGAGACCAGGATAGGGTGGCCACGTTATCACCAGGTAGGCCCTGAAGGTCCCGTACCATGTCAGGTATGCTTCCCGGTGTGCTGGTTATCGAGGGTCCCATCTCCCCCTCGCCGATCTCGTTGAAACAGCTGATGGAGTAGTTGTAGCTCTTTCCATTTTTCACATCAATGTCATTGTAGGAGGTTACGGCCTCCAGTGTGGTGTACAATGAGAGATTTGTCCCCCATACCCCCCTGTAGATATTGTAGCCCAGTATGGGATATCCTCCCATGTCGTCAGGGGCGTCCCAACCCAGAAGGACCCTCTCATCCCCTGGTATGTTCGTAAGCTTGACGGGGTTTCCAGGTACGCTCGCGGGGATAGCAGAGGACTCACCGCCGATGGGCCCCTCTCCCTCGGTGTTGTTGGCGCTGATACCGTAGTAATATGTCACTCCGTTCCTGAGCCCGGTATCGGTGTGCTCAAGTACGTTCTTCAACCCCCTGATATATTCAAGCGACCCGGAAGCCTCGCCCCTGTAGAGATTATATGCAATGATGCTGAGCCCACCCGTATCCGAGGGTGGGGCCCATCTCAGGATCACCCTATCATCACCCCACTCGAGGTCGAGGTTGAGGGGTTCGCTGGGCAGACTTCTAGGTTTTGTGGTCAAAACACCGCTTATCGGGCCCTGTCCGATATCGTTGAAGCCGGCGACCTGATGCAGGTATTTCTCCCCATTTGTCAGTCCGGTATCCAGAAAGGTCGTCCCGGAAACCACTCCCACCTCGTACATGTACCCAGGGGCTATACCCCGATAGATCCTGTAGGTTATCGGGGCCGATCCACCCCTATCAACGGGTGGTTTCCAGCTAAGGGATACCTCCCCATCCCCGTGGTATGATGTGAACTCTTCAACCCTGGATGGTGTCATGGAGAGGTTGAACAGGGAGATGAAGCCGTCATAGGCCCCTCCCCTGTAGGAGGGAGAGAGCGAGCCCTGGGTGGTTGGCAGGTTCGTTGAACTGGTGTATCCCGTAATAAATACACAGCTGTTATCAAGGTAGGCAATGCCGGTGCCATAATCCTCATTACCCCCTCCATAGAAGGTAGTGTACAGAAGCCTCTTGCCCGATACGTTCAGCTTGCACAGGAAAACGTCGGTCGATCCACCGTTGAAGGTCCTGTCGTAGACGAAATCACCTGCGGGAAAGTCCATGGACGCCGTGGTGCCCACCACATAGACCTGGCCTTCATCATCAATATCTATGTCATAGGCCCCATCGAAGCCATCACCTCCGATGTAGGTTGAGAATATCAGATGGTCTCCGGAGATGTTCATCTTGGTAACTATCGCATCCATTCCGCCGTTGTTGAACCTGTTGTAGGAGTTGATGGTCGATGGGTAATCGATGGAATCGGTACCTCCGGCCAGATATGTGTAGCCGTCATCGTCAAGGAGGATCTTCATTGCGTAATCCCCACCGCTCCCCCCAAGATAGGTGGATCGATCAAGGGACCTGCCTGAACCATGGAGGACCGAGATGAACAGGTCCTGATCTCCTCCGTTGTACGTTGTGTCATAGGCCCCTGGGGTCACGATCAGATCCTCGGATGTGGTCTCACCCAGCACATGAGCTCTATCCTGGGCGTCCACCGCGATGGACCAGATCTCGTCGTGAACAGTGCCGCCCAGGTATGTCGAATAGACCAGAGAGGTTCCCGAGTCCTTCAGCTTGACAACGAAGGAATCTGCGTTGCCCCCGTTATAATTCTCGGATACAACACCCGGCGTGGTGGGAAGATCATCTGATCGTGTGTATCCTCCAACGTAGATGTCCCCATAGGGGCCCACTCCGATGCAGGTCCCTGTATCCGTCCTGTTGCCTCCGAACAGGGTGGATAGCCTTAGAGCATCGCCATTGGGGCCTATGGAGAGGGTAAATGCATCCGGCCCTATTCCATCGACCTTGGTATCAAACGCCCCTGGCGTCGTGGGAAAATTGAGCGAGTCGGTATATCCTGTCAGATATACATTATTTGAATCATCCAGACACATGCCCATACCCACATCTCCACCGGAACCCCCGAAGAACGTGGAATATTCGAGAGAGGTTCCATCCTGCCCTATCTTCGAGATGAAGATGTCCCAGTCCCCTCCACTGTACTCTTCATCGTAAGCCCCATCTGTTGTGGGGAAATTGGTCGATTCGGTATACCTTGCGACATACACATCGCCCGAACCATCAACGGCGATCTGCGTGGATTCGTCCCATCCCGTGCCCCCCAGGAATGTGGAGAATATCAGAGGATCTCCCTTGACCGCCCTTGTTTCGCCGCCATCTGTGATGGTGAGCAGGTCCCCATTTATGTTGAGGGAGTGGGATATCTTCTCCCCGAAGGTTGGAACATCCTCGTTGACCAGCTCCATCAGGGCATCGAAATCCCATGAGGTCCATTCATCGCCGGCAGATCGAAGGCCATCATCCCCGTACCGTTCGACCTGCATCACCAGGTCTCCATTCCCGGCCCACGGCTCTCTCTTCAGCTCCATCGTATAGTGGCCGCCATGAAGCTCATGGACGAGATCGAACCCATTCCACAGGTCCTGATAGACCAATCGGGTATAGCCCGGCACGCCGGTCACCCACATCTCGGGATCGTTTCCGTAGAAGAAATTTGAACTCCAGGCAGTTTGGTCCATTCCCACGGGATCGCCCCCTCTGGTATCCAGGAACCTGATCCTGTATGCCTCACCTGGTTCGGGAGAGGCCTTTGGCATCCTCCGGTCCCCATACCGGCCAGTGCGGGCCCCACTATCGACATCCGGTCCGCCCTCCGTGCATTTTCTACTGATGATCATGCCATCGGCGAGGAAGCCGAGTGAGAGCCCCGGGGAGGCAGTGTAGTACAGAATATCATCGTCCGCCAGCTGGCCCATGTTCTCAACGAATATGATGGGGGATCCAATGGCCCCCGGATCATCCCCGATCTCGGACCCCGGTATCGGATGCTCCTCCACCTGATAGGTGAGAGCTCCCTCCGGATCATTGGAACCAATATCATGGAGGGTGATCGTGGTGCCTGCAGATAATAGGATGAGCATCAATGAAAACAGCGCTGGAAAAGACCTCATGG
>CBDVER010000107.1:0-5747 GCA_965373055.1 uncultured Thermoplasmata archaeon | reverse complement strand
CTCAGTCTAACATTCATACAAAACGATATTATTTTAGAATTAAATAATGTTTAAACCTAAATTAAAAAACCTAAGCAATTATTACCAATAATTTCAGGGCGATCCGAGAACCAATCCATGATTACCATTAATCTTAACTATGATCGAGCATTTGAGAGAGGGTGTTCGGGGTGGTCTAGTGAGAAAGCGGATATCTTCATCCTCAGGTTTTGTCAAGGGCCCTGAAAGAACCCTTTTCATCGCCGTTTCCCTTCTGTTCATTCTCATTATAGGGGGAATAGGGGCCTATTCACTCGCCCCCGGGACGAGGAAGGCCTCCGCCAACTGCAACAGCTGCCATTCCAGCTCCTATTATCAGACGGTCGAGGTAAAGTCTGTAGACGCTCCGACCCAGATCGACAAGGGAGATACCGTCGACGTAACAGCACTGGTGGAGGTGACCGCCTCCCATTCCTCTTCAACCTGGACCGGTTTCAAGATAACTGCATCCATCACCTCGTTGAACGGAAAAACGCAGACACCATCATCGGAGGTTCTGAACAGCCAGGTGGTGTCCGGAAGCTCGGCACCTTACACCTGGTCCAACACGTTTACCTTTTCCGTAAAGGGAACCGCTGGAGGAGCTGAAACCTTGAGGGTCACGGCATCCATGGACCCATATCATTATTCCCCTGCGGTCAGCGATTCCAATACGGATACCACGGAGGTGACCGTATCCAACTACCCCCCGGAGCTGACCGGTGCTTCCGTTACACCATCCTCAGGGGACACCAATACGCCATTCTCATATCGGGTCACCTACAGCGACCCCGAGGGTGACGCGCCAGAATATATCACATTGACCGTGGACGGGATAGACCCGTACCCGATGATACTGGAGGACGGCGTCGCCGACTCATACGAGACGGGAGAGGTGTTCACGGTATCGGACATAATCCTTGAGGATGGGGTGCACACCTATCATATCCTGACATCGGACGGGGCGGAGAGCGCAAGGCTTCCCGGGCCGGGGCGGCTGACGGGGCCGGATGTTGACATCGCCAACAGGGCCCCGATACTGTGGGACGGCAAGGTGACCCCTACGGGAGGATTCCCCACCGATGATTACCGCTTCAGCGTGATATATACCGACGAGGACAACGATCCCCCTGTGGGTGATGTTGTGATGTATCTCGACGACAACCCTTCCTCCCTGGCCCTGGAGCTTGATCTCGATGCACCTTCCTATCATCAGGATGGGAATTTCGCCAACGGGGAGAGATACAGGATGATAATGAAGGTGGATGCGGGGGACCACAGCTTCAGGTTCAATGCGACCGATGGGAACTTTTTCTACGATACGGGCCCTATCAACGGGCCCGTGGTCAGCACGGAACCCCTGCTCATCGCGGAACTGAGCCTTCCCATGGAAGGAGCCAGCTTCTACCCTGACGAGGCGGTATGGCTGTCCGGAGGATACCGTTCCAACATCGAGATGAGCGACGTAACGTTCGAGTGGCATTCAAGCCTATCGGGATCTCTAGGATGGGGGTCCGATCTGAATGCTACCCTGGAGGAGGGATCGCATGTGATAAGCGTGGAGGCCTCCTCGGTGGAGCACTCTCTTTCTGATACGGAGAGCGTTAACATCACCGTGCTCAAGGCGTTACCTCCCTACGAGATCAACGGATCATTTCCTCTTGATGACCTCACCATGGATGAGCTGGATGAGATCGTTTTCTCGCTGGATATCTTCTACAGGGAGGAGACGGCGCTGGGGATCCGGTGGATGGTCGACTCCATCGAGGAGGCAAGCGGTGTTGAGGGGTTCACCTACGGCACATCCTACAATGATTCCGGCACCCACGAGATCTCCGTTATCGTGCACGACGGGGACCTGCAGGTGTACGAGAGGAGCTGGATGGTGGAGGTCCTCAACACGCCCGCTCCGATAATCGAGATAGGAGACGTCCCCGCTGACCTGGGGGAGTATTTCCTCAACGACACCATCTCGATAACAATGCCCCTTGCAGATCTGCTGGATAGGGACCTCATCACAGAATGGTATATCGATGGGGTGGGGAAAGGGCATACGGGATTAACGTGGGACCTCCCACTTGACCTGGGGAAGAAGGCGGATATCGGGTTCCATTCCATCACGCTGATCGTTGAGAACGAGGATGGTTTCGAGCTCACCTATACGCTTACATACACCGTTAAAAAGCGGCCGGTGGTACCTGACGGCGACGATGAGATGCCGGATGAGGTCCAGGTGGATGAGGGGGAAGATGGGGGATTTGACCTGGGCCTGGGCCCCCTGTCAACGGAGTGGCCGGGATACCTTATCATGATGGGAGGAGCCATCGGAACGATACTCGGGATGGCCTATGGTCTCCTCGTCCTTGTGAGAAAGGACGAGAGATCCGCCCCCCCTATCCCGGTGAAGAGCCTCTTCAGCAGGGGGCGCGGCCCCCGGTGTAGTGATCGCCGGGGGGAGGAAGATCTGGCTTCACCGGGCCCCGATAGAGAAGAGGACCTCGTAAGTGCCGGCAGCCTTGGCATTGGCCATCAGGCACCCGGCCCGGACGAGGAGGTGGCCTCCTGGGACACGGAGGGGACGAATTGAGGGTCCGCTGGCACGTTATCCTCGCCGGCCTTGCGATCTGGGCCGCGTTAATGCTTCAGGGGGCGGATACGGTTCGGGCAGATGACTGCGACGACTGCCACTCCTCATCGGATCCCAACCCAAGCGGGGGATACGCCTATGATGAGCCCGTTCTTTCATTGGTATACGACCCCTTCTATCAGCCGGACTCCGACGTGAGGATCAGGGTCTGGATCTCCCATCCTGACGACTATTCGGTGAGGGATCTATCCGGCACCCTGTCGATATCCGATCAGAACCTCGAGCTTACCAGCGGAGAGGATGGTATCTTGGAGGAGGATGGAGATGGGGGACAGGGACTCTACTGGGACCTTCGATCCTCCGGGGAGGGGGTGTGTGGGATCACCGTCGAGGTCTCTTTTGAGATATTCTTCGAACATGAGAGCCCCGGGTCCAAGGACTCGGCGACCTATACCGAGACACTTACATGTCCGATCGTCGTCGCGGACCTCGCCCTCCGGGCGACTCCAGGGACCGCGATCCTATCCAAGGTGGGGGAGGTCGGCTCCATTCAGCTTTCGGCGGATGAGGAAGTTGAGGATATCTCCGTTCAGCTCTCATCGAGCCTTGAGGGTTTGGTGGAGGTCTCCCTGGATAGCACATCTCTTTCATCGGGTGGAACCACAACCATAGATCTTGAACTGCTCTCCCTGAACGAGACGTCGGGATACGTCACCATCTACTGGAAGGAGGACGGTGAGCTTAAACAGCAGAAGGTGATCATCCGCATCCTCTCACTTGAGGGGGGCGATAAGAGCACCGATATCTACCTGCTGATCGGACAGATCACCGGGGGGGCGGCCTTCATCCTGCTGCTGATCGGATATTTCACTGGCGGGTCCGGGATCCTGAAGAAGTGGTCCAACAGGGTGTTCAATACGGCGAGGAAGCGGATCGCTTTCCACTGCGCCCTCTCCTACGAGGTGCTGATACTGGCCGCATTCCATTTCTCAACGTTGATATACGGCCCTTACAGGGAGCTTATATGGATCTGGGAGGTGGTATTGGGCGAGATGGCGTTCGTCATAATGGTCATGATATCCATAAACGGAATATTCCAGAAACGGATGATCGGATGGTGGGGATACCAGAACTGGAGAAGGATCCACGCATGGGGGACCTATCTAACGACGTTCCTGCTGGGCATACACATAATATTCAACGGCTCCCATTTCGCGTGGCTTAGGGACCTTCTGGGGATGAGGTGATCAAAGATGGCACATGAGCTGGAATCGATCTGGATACTGATCCACCCTCCCCTTGCCATTCTGGGATATGCGTTCACCTTCCTCGCCCTCAAGAAGGCGGTACAGCTAGTGAGCAAGGGGGAGAGGGACCAGGGGGTCAGGATAAAGGACCTCAGGATCTCCCTGACGATCGCATTTGGACTGACCTTCCTGGGACTGGTCACGGGGATGATATGGGCGTGGATGGCGTGGGGGAGCCCCTGGAGCTGGGATCCCAAGGAGACCGCAACGCTGTTCATCTTCGTAGCGCTGACCGGCACATATCTTATCAACATCCTGAAAAAGCCCGTTCTCTGGCAGATGATCGGGTTGATCATAACATCCATCTGCATTCTCATCACGGTGGCGATCTCCTTCCTCGACATTGGACTGCATTCCTTCGGGTAATTCGGTCTCCAATCCACACTTGTACCGGAAATGGTTATAAACTGTTACCCTGCTTCTTTTACCTGGCAGGAGATTGGAGTATGTACCGCAGGGGTTACTTGTTCATTTGGATCCTTATGTTATTCCTGCTTCCGCCTCTTGCCGGCACAGACTCTTTTTCAACCTCTCATTCTGAAGATACGGATGGTTCTGACAATTGGATGCCATCTCGTGGGGACACTATCATATATGGGGGTCTTCATCTCAACTCGAATCAAGACCTTGTAGATGAGGTTTTATTTAGGGGTTGGGCAGGGAACGGATCATCAGCAAACCCATTTCTGATCGAGAACCTCACCTTCAATGCAAGAGGTAACAGCTACAATCTTATGTTATCATCCACAACACACCACATATTAATTCGTAATTGCACCTTCCAAAACGCCACCTCCATTGTATATTTCGAGGAACGTGCAAGCCTTTCGTTAATGGGAGTAACAAACACCACTGTAGAGAACTGCTTGTCATTCGGTAACTACCAAGGAATTTCCATAAACGGGGAATTGAATACCGTCAAGAACTGTAAGGTATTCGAGAACCAGGGCAATGGAATTACCATCAGCGATCTTTACTCATTTTATACAAAAGGGAATCTCATCCTTAATAACACAGTCAGAGATAACTTATATGTTGGTATAAGGTGTGATGCCCAGTATAACCGAATCCTCGGTAACCACTTAATAAATAACACGATTGACTGCAATTATTGGACTACAATAAGTAACGACTATAAAAAGGGCGATAACTACATCGGATTCAACACAATTAATAACGGGTCCATATCCACGTCAGGTAGAGGGGAAACTTTGGTGAATAATTCGATATCCACCGCAGGGGTTGGAATCTTCTTGAATGTGAATAATTACGATGGCCTCAATTACAAGATGGAAGCGAACCTCTACTCAAACCATCTTTCTGGTTGCTACATCGCCCTGGATATTTCCATAATGGCCAATTTATATACCCTCAATATCAGCGCCAACAATACAGTGGATGGAAAACCAGTATATTTCAGAAATGATGAAGACCTTACTGGATCCGTTTTCCCCCCGGATGGGGGGGAGATAATAATCATTCAATGTACCAATGGAAGTGTTTCCAATCTAGAGGTACGATCAGGTGGTATATATGTGATCAATTCACAGGGACTAAATATTGACAACTGTACCTTAAATCCCCCGTCCTTTGGAATTCGGATTTTAGAGGGGGAGAACCTGAAGGTTGTCGACAACATATTCAATGGTGAATGGGTCCCTGTGGATAATATCGATGTGGAAACGTTATATTTCAATGTCTTTGACATCCAGCAATCCATGCTATATATCTCTGGACTGGGCAATCATATTCATCGAAACACATTGATGAATACCAGCATACTTGTTGACAGTTTAAACCTGGAGCAGTATATCGGAATGACGAATACAGTGAAC
>CBDVER010000106.1:0-5766 GCA_965373055.1 uncultured Thermoplasmata archaeon | reverse complement strand
CAACCACCGGCGAAACCTTTGAGATAAACGTCTCCGTCAGCGACAACTTCGAGGTGAAGGAGGTCAGGGCAGAATACTGGTACGGCTCTGATACACATACCATTGGAACGCTGGAGGGATCGGACCCCTTCACCATTACCTTGAACATACCCGCAGACAGCCATGATGATCTGAACTATTTCCTCACTGCGTCCGATATCGCGGGAAATATGGCGATCGACCATATGAGGTATGTTATGGTAACGGACAATGACCTTCCGGTACTCGAGTATGATAACACCCCCACGGCAGGTACCACCGGGGATAGTTTGACGTTCTACATCAACGCATCCGACAACGTGGCCATTGGATCCATCTGGGTGGAATACTGGTTTGGATCGGGGACTCATACAAACGTTACCATGGCCGGGGAGACCACCTATTCTTATTCGATCTCCCTTCCCAACAACTCAACTGACCCCATGTACTTCTTCTTCTCCGTGGCCGACACATCACTTCAGTGGGTAAATACTACGATCAAGAATGTGACCATAACCGATAACGACCTGCCCTATTTCGGCGTGGACACCACAAGCAATATCGGCTACACCGGCAACGGCCACACCTTCTCCGTCCAGGTGTTCGATAACGTAGGGGTCAAGTATACGATGCTGAACTACTGGTACACGGGAGGGGTGCGAAATCAATCGACCCAGATGGGTGGGACCTATCCGGTGAATACCACAACCGTCACACTGTATCAGGACCTGGTAGGACCCCTATATTACTACTTTACAACCTACGATGAGACCTGGAACACGTATGATTCCCCGGTCAGCACGGTGAACATCTACGATGATGAGGTTCCTGTTTTCGGGACGGACACCACGCCCTCATCGGTGATCATGGGGAACACACTTACATTCTCGGTATCAATTTCGGACAACGTCGCCCTGGATTCCGTTGATGTGGAGTACTGGTACGGTTCCGGAGCACACACCACGGCCTCTATGGACGGATCGGACCCGTACCAAAAGGTCATCTCCATACCTTCGGACAACAATGCCACGCTCCATTACCTCTTCAACGCCAGCGATACGTCCGGAAACTGGGCAATAACCGCCGTAAAGGACATTACCCTCCTGGATATGGAGGCGCCAGAGTTCGGAAATGACCTTACACCAGGGGAAGGGACCACGGGCGATGCACTGACCTTTTCCATAGCCATATCCGATAATATCGAGATCCTCTCCGTGGTTGTCGTATACAATATCAACAGCGGCCAGGCCATAAATGCGACGATGTCGGGAAGCGGGACCTTTGTATATCAGGTGATAATGCCGTGGAACATCACAGGATACCTGGATTACAGTTTCGGCGCTGCAGATTCTTCCGGGAACTGGAACTGGTCCGGGCCCCAAAGGGTGGATATCACAGATAACGATGCCCCTACCTTCGGAAGCGACATTACTCCTACAGTGGGATACACGGACGACGAATTCACCTTCACCATCGCGGTCCTGGATAATATCGGCATAGGCATGGCCCACGTTGAGTACTGGTTCGGAACCACTCCTGCGTTCAACATGAGCATGACAGGTACAGGGCCCTATACGGCAACGATCACGGTCCCGTTCGATTCCACGGATTCCCTTCATTATATCTTCCATATGGCCGACGAGGCCGATAATTGGGCTCACAGCGTACAGAAGGATGTCCCCATCTTCGATAACGACAGGCCGACGCTGGAGTCGGACCTGACCCCCACCTCGGTGATGAACGGAGACGACCTCACCTTCCATGTGACCCTCTCGGACAATATCAGGGTATCTGCGGCCTTTGTTGAATACTGGTTCGGATCGGGAGTTCACGTCAACAGGTCCCTGGACCTGGTGATGGGGCAGGCATGGGAACTAGACCTGCCGATACCATCGGATTCTATCGATCCACTCCATTACATCCTGCATTTCAACGACAGTGCTGACAACTGGAATGGGACGGGGGGACGAACCATCATAATACTCGACATGACCTCCCCGACGATCGTGGCGGACCAATCCCACACCAAGGCCACCACAGGAGACATGTTCCAGTTCAACGTGGAGGTGATCGATAATATCGAGGTTGCAGACGTTCTGTTGATGTACTACTTCGGGGAACTGGGCGAAGGAATGGGGCCCGGAGGGATAGAGATGATACCCGACCCTGCACAGGAGAACTTCTGGTATTACAACATCACGATACCATACAACTCCACGGCCCGGCTGACCTACTGGTTCGAGGTGAACGATACGGCAGATAACTGGAGAAGCATAGATCACGTGAACGTGACCGTTGTCGATAATGACGACCCCACGATGGTATCTGACCTCTCCCAGAAAGATGCCACCACCGGGGACCCGTTCCGGTTCAACCTTGAACTTTACGACAATATTGGGACAGCCCATTGCTCCGTTGAATACTGGTTGGGGGCCATGGGACACGAGATCGTGCCGATGATATCCGGGGACAACATAACATGGTCCTATCTTTTCATCGTTCCGGACACCGACAGGAGGGAGCTACACTATATATTCCATTTCACCGACGCTGCCGGAAACAAGGTCTCCTCCGCGGTGATCGACAGGAACATAACGGACGATGATCTGCCGATATTCCTCCTGGACAGCTCACAGTCAGAGGCCACGACAGGAGATCCGTTCCAGTTCAACGTGTCCGCCCGGGACAACGTCGTGATCGAGCTGATGGTACTGGAATACAGGTTCGGGAACTCCACATGGACCTCCGTGAACCTCACCAGAAACAACACATACAACCTCCTATTGATGATCCCGGGCAACCCCGGCCCCACCCTGACATACAGGTTCACAGCATACGACAGGGGAGGCAACGAGAACTCAACCTCACCTGTCACGGTGGACATCGTCGATAATGACCTGCCCGAGGTGCTATCCGTTATGATCCCGGCAGAGACATATTCCGGTGAGGAGGTAGAATGTACCGTAATGGTGGTGGACAATGTTGGGGTCTGGAACGTGACGCTTCATTACACGATGCCGGTCACGGGGACCATCATAATGGAATTGATGACATTCGTCGGGGGAGATAACTACACGGGTTTCATTAACATCCCACTATGGGTAAAAGGGACCCTTGATTCCCATCTCATCGTCTACGATCTGAACGGCAACCAGATCAGATATGATGTGGACGATATCGCGATCAGGGACAATATACCACCAGTTGTCGGTCCGATATCGAATATGACCGTTTATATCGGCGATCTTGTGAACATTTCCATCTTGGCCACAGACAATATCGAGGTGGCAATATTTGTTTGGGAAGGGGCGCCCATACCCGTAAACGGTAGCCTGCTCAACTGGATCGCGGATGACATCGGGATCTATGATATCGTGGTCCAGGTCTCCGACGGTGATCTGGGGGCCACATGGATCTCGTTCACATTGACCGTCTTTGGAATCGATCACGACGGGGACGGTGACGGCATACCCGACCTCATCGAGGTCGAGAACGATCTGGATCCAGCGGACCCCTCAGACGGCGAGGATGATAAGGACGGCGACGGATTGTCAAACCTGGAGGAGTTCCAGCTTGGAACCAACATGAATGAGAAGGATACCGATGGGGACGGGATGCCGGACGGCTGGGAGAACGACAACGGGCTTGATCCACTGGTCTCTTCTGCCGACAACGACGCCGACGGTGACGGCAGGACCGATCTGGAGGAGTATATCGACAACACCGATCCAAATGTCAAGAACGAGGATGATGAGCCTCTTCCCATCGCTATGATCCTGCTGATCCTTGTTCTGATCATCGCAGCGATCGTGATCATCTATCTCGTGGTAGGCCGCAGGTCCGGGGAGAAGGTGGTGGTAAAGAAGAAAGGTGTGGTGGTGGTGGAAGAGGAGGAAGAGGAGTCAGAAGACCTCTACGAGGAGGACTATGAGGATGAGTATGAGGGGTCGGAAGACCTCTACGAGGAGGACGATTACGACGAGGAACCCTACGAGGATGAGGTCGACGAAGAGGAGGAAGAGGGCATCGATGACATCTACGAGGATGATATCGAGGAGTATGACGAGGATGATCTCACGCAGTTGGAGGAAGGGGACGAACTGGAAGAGTTTGAAGAGCTGGACGAGTTCGAGGAGATCTGAAGGGATAAAACCGGGTTGATCCAACCCCGATATGAGGGGGGCCGAGAGGGAATGCTTTATTACCGATGAACCCAAGATTAGGGGGGAAGGACATGGCTGACGAGGATACCTCCAATCTATTCTACGACAATCTCTGCCAGCTCATTGCAGGCACGGAGAACGTCATCCGTTCAGCCTCGCATAAGTTCATGGCGATCCAGGAGGATGGCATCAATTACGTGGAGGGCACGTTCTACTCCAACCTGATCCTCCTATTCAAACGGAATCTCAGCCCCGGCTACTTCAAGGTCGTCCACATGGATAAGGAGGACGCCCTCGAGCTGAAGAGGCGGTTGAAGCCGTTCTTCAAGAGGGCAGAGGATACCACCAGGAACATCTACAACAAGGGGGAGGTCACCTTTATCCTGTATCAGGACTTCAGGAAGGTGATATACAACTTCGGCGACGACTCCTACTGGCTGCTTCTGGGGACCGAGAGATACGCAGACATCATCGCATGCGAGCACAGGATCATCACCTTCAAGAACGACATGCTCTCAATTTGAGAACGTTGTCGGAATCATTGATCCTCGACGCAGTCATCATCGAATGCTACCTTTGACACCCTCTTTTGAGGTTTGTCCACCCACCTCTCCTCGTCGTTGAACCTGTTCCGGGGCCAAAGATAAGGTCCGTAATATGAGTAGGTGTCCTCCTCGAATCCCCCATGATAGGGGTTCTCAGGGGGCAGGTCGATGTGCTCCTCCTTCTGGAGAGGCGGGTTGTCCTCGCAGCCGGACCTCCTGCTTATGGTTCCGTGGAAACCGCCGGGCCTATCCGCCGATCCATGATCAGGATACGGGATCGGTGGAAGCTGCCTTGTCTTTGATAACAGCACCTTTCTCTCGGGCAGCATCCTCCTTAGATCCACTCTTCGTACTCCCGTTGCCATGGGCCTCTCCGCCCTCTTCTTTGTTATCAGCCCAAGAAGGTAGATCAGGGACATGACTATGAGAAGCAGTATGAACATTGGGATCAGGTACATCAGATCAAGGCCTTTTCTGCCATCGCCACCATCCTCCGGACCCCCGTCTCCCCCCTCACCAACCTCACCGGTTTGGTTCTCCCCTCCCGGATCGTCTGGAGATGTATCATTGACATCTCCCGTATCGTCGGGATGGGCATCAACGGAGAATTCCACATAGGTCATGGCGTGGGCGGTCTCGCCCTCCATAATGAGGACGTATACCCTGTGATCCCCTACGGGAAAAGGGACGTCCTCAACGGTATTTCCCCTGCCTATCGTGAACGTGTTCCATGTCCAGACCGCATCCAGCTCCTGCCCGTAGGGGAGGTCCCGGTCGCTGAAATCACAGCTGAAGGACCATAGGTGCCCCTCGATATGACGGGCCCCATTCGACGGGGAGGTGATCGATAGGTTCTCCGTTGGGTCCTCCACGCCGTTCACAACCACCTCGATCGGAAGCTTCAGGAGGTCCTCGCCGTCCGACACCTCGATTGCTCCGACCTCCTGCCCGTTCCAGTCCGGGTCCGGGGTCAACGTTAGAATGCCGTCCAGAAGATGGGGGCCGGTCATCTCAAGCCCTGTCAATGAAAAGATCAGTGC
>CBDVER010000105.1:0-5767 GCA_965373055.1 uncultured Thermoplasmata archaeon | reverse complement strand
ATCTATTGGCTGAAATTCCTGTTAGGCTGAGATTTTGTTCATCTCTTAAGCAGGAAAATTTTGACTAATCATAGATTAGTCAAATTTAAAGTTTTATAATTTAATATTTTATGATGATTAGCTCTAAAATTAAAAAGATTTAAATCCAACCTCCTTTATGGGCGCCCTACGCCCGGCCTATGGGCGTATCAGGTGATGCTCTTTGAAAGACGGAGACTTCATAAGGCTTGACTTTAACGTATTTGTAAAGGAGACCGACCAGCTTATCGATACCACCCACGAGGATGTGGCTAAGGAGCATGAGGTCCATTCCGAGGGAGCACAGTACAAACCGATACCGATCATCATCGGCGTCGGGCACGTCGTCAAGGGACTGGATAACGACCTCCTGGATGCCAAGGTGGGCAAGGAGAGGGAGATAGAGGTGCCCCCGGAGGACGCTTTCGGCCCCAGGGACCCCAAGCTGGTGGAGGTCATGCCCATGAACAAGATCATCTCCCTTCCAGAGTTCAGGAAAGGAGATCGGTACCCCCAGGAGGGCATGGAGATCCGGATCAACAACAGGATCGGCGTGATCTCCCGCATCTTCGCCGGAAGGGTGAGGGTGGACTTCAACAAGAGATATGCCGGCAGGACCGTCGTTTACAAGTACACCGTCACGGAGCTGATCAAGGAGAGAGATGATAAGATCAAGGCGGTATTCGAATCATCCTACGGAGGGTCCGATGAGTTCTCCTTCAAGTTCATTTCAGATGACGAGGTGGAGATCCTCCTGCCCGACATGGTCAAACTCGACTCCAACTGGATGATGGCCAAGTTCAAGCTCGTATCCGACCTCAGGACCCATATGGGCATCAAGAGCATCAGGCTCGTGGAGGAGTACGTGAAGAAGGAGGAGGAGGATCACGACGAATCAGTAGATTCGTCTAACCTTCAAGATACCAACGAAACTGATGTTTCGTCTAACCTTCGTGGAGGTATCCACTCAGATAATGATCTTGAAGAAGAGGAGCACGTGCACACGGAGGATTGCGATCACGACCATGATGGTGAATGCGATCAGGAAGCTCCAGAGGATGAGAAGAAGAAGGAGAAGCCCAAAGCCACGAAGAAGAAGGCGGCTCCCAAGAAAGAGAAAAAGGAGTGATCCACTCATCTCTACCAAAACCGGGAAAGGCCATTCCCGCCTTTCCCGGGTTTCTGTTCTATCGGCCCTATCCTATCTCATCAGCGTGTTCTATCCGATCTTATTACTTTATTTATGCTCTACCCTGTTCAAAGCACAACCTCAATAGAGTATAACTCGGACATAAGTGTACGAAAATGTTAAAATAGAGGCCACCGCATTTTTACCGTGCAGTCCTGGGTATGACTGGCTGCTGCGTGGAACGGTGGTGCAGGGTATGAGATGTTTGAAAGTGGTGAAACATATGACCTTCGGGTCCAGGACGTTCAGGGCCCTCCTCATCGTCGCCGTTTTAATGCCTTCCATACTGGGGCTCCTCTCCCAGGTGGAGGCCACGGTGACGCCGAGCGACCCCACATCCCTTGTCCTCTCCAATCAGAGGACGCATGAGAATTCGACAGGCATACCCATCTTCGGCTTCAGGGCGAACTCCTCCGGATCTGACACTCTGACCCGGTTTCAGCTCACGTTCCAGAACCAGGGGGGGTTCACGATGTCCGACATAAGGGGATTGACCACATCCTCGCTCACATCCGGCGTCGGACTCTACAGGGACGATGGGAATGTCGACGACGCCCTGGACACCGCGGATACGCCCATCTCGTTCTCATCATTCTACATCTCATCCAACACGGCCATCATGAACCTCTCCGAATCTGTTCCGTCAACCGTGGCCGGATCCCACCACTGGATAGTGATCGTGAGGACCTCCGCGACCATAGGGTTGACGAATTCGTTCATCTGCTCACTGAGCCCGGGGGCGATATCATATTCCGATGGATCCTCCTCCCCGGCGTCACAGACGGTTTCCACGCAGACGCTGATCGCATATTATCAGAAGGCCGTATACCTGGGAAGCGGGAGCACCATCCCGATCGGCGAGGAGGGGTCCAATACGGACAGTATGGCCGTTCAGGCGCTCAGTTTGACCGCGGGCAAGACGGGCTTTGAATCCATCTCCATGCTCTCCATAGAGCTGAGAGGTGTTTCCGGCTTCGATCCTGCGGTGGACCTCGCCCCCCTGAACCCCTCATCCGGGAGGATGGGCGTATCCCTCTATCTCGACGACGGCCCCACATCGCCCGACATCTGGGACCCCTCCGAGGACACACAGATACGGCCCAATGCGATATCCACAGTGGGCCTGGGATCCGGATATCTGGTCAACCTGACCATGAACAGGACGGGATCCAACGTACCTCTTCTACCCTCTCAACCACTGGGAAGTTACGACATGTTCATCGCAGTGTCAACCTCATCATCCGTGGGCAACAGGGATCGGTTCTTCACGACCGTCCCCTCGTTTGGAATAGAGATATTTGGAAAGGACAACACGACATCGCGCCTTCTTCTATCGTCAAACAGGTCGCGTGACATCATGGCGGACACACTTCCCCCGGACCTGTCAACCTGCACGCTCACCATCACCTCCGATGACCCGGCATATTTTCACAGTGAGGATACCGACCTCTCCGGAACCGACCGGGTATTCTACAACTCCATCCCCCTTCAGGGTCAGGGCCAGACCGTCACCGTGAGGTTCTCGGGTTTCACCGAGGATAACCCCGATAGGCTGATAGGCGAGGCCGCCTTCAACCGACGGCCGTCCGGGCCGATCGATTTCACCAGATCCACGACCCAGTCGGTCTCATACGCCATCACGTCTGGGAACGACGCAAGCAGCCCCCTTACCTTCACCCTCCAGGACGAGCTGGGACACTCCACCTCGTGGGATGTCGAATTCGTGGAGGATAACAGCCCACCGGACGTTTCGGATATCAGCATGGGCGACGATTCGCTTTACATAGATACCGCCCTGTCGCAGGGCGAGATATATTTCAGGCCGGCCATGTTCACCACGGAGCATTTCTGGATCGCCGGCTCCTCATCAGAACCCACGGGAGGATCGGGACTGGACAGGGTGGATTTCGAGTACGAGCCCTCGCTCGCCTCGGGGCCGACGACCGATCCGACCCCCGCGACGTGGAACGGGTCCTACGGGGTCGATAACAGGTCGGAGGCGGTCGATTCACCTATTCGCATAACGGTCCACGACAACGTGGGGAACCAGAGAGTACTGGTATACGATTATATCAGGGTGAACACCAACCCCACCGTCACCTTCATCAACCCATCCACGACAGGGATGAACGTCTCGGGCGTATTCCCTATAGCGGTCCAGGCCTCGGCCGACGCCCCCCTTAGAGGGGTGGAGTTCAGCTCGGACCAGGGGGCCAGCTATCAGAAGATGGTGAGGCAGGGCAACTACTACAGGTACGACTGGGACACGCTCTCTGAGCTGGAGGGGGCAACCTCACTAAGGGTCCGGGCCTCCGATACGGTCTCGGGGGTTGAATATGACGTGAGCTGGGTGATCGTGGACAACTATCCGCTCTACGGGTGGTTCGTGAGCCCCACCTACGACCAGCACATCAGGGGGATAACCAGCGTTCGGCTGTCGGTCTCATCCTTCTGCAGCGGGGCGCAGATCTATCTCGGGAGCACGTTCATGGAATCGATCTCGGGGTCCCCGTTGGGAGGAGAGTTCGTGATCGATATCAACACGGATACCATCCCTGACGGGAGCTATACCCTTACCGCGGTGCTTTCAGGATTCGCGGGGGACCGGAAGAACATCACAATACCCGTGACGGTGGACAACACCGCACCGACCATATCCTCCGTATTCGTGGACCACCCCGGCTCCCAGGAGGCTTCTAAGCCGGGAGACACTGTCAGGGTCAAGGCGACGGTCTCCGACAACACCTCCTCCATCTCCACCGTCATCGCATATGCGGGGAACATCGGAGGCAACTTCACAGAGATGATGTACGATGACGGGGGCCACGACGATGGTTTCTCCGCGGACGGGCACTACTCCACATCCTCATTTTTGGTCGATGCGATATGGGCGTTCCACGTGGTACAGGTGGAGGCCGTCGATGAGGCGGGGAACGCCGCCACATTTTCGATAATGACGGCCGTCGACCCTAACCTTCCCGTGGTGGAGGAGTCGTGGATCGAGTACCCCAACGGACAGGGGGCTGCAAAACCAGGCGACCAGATACAGATAATGGCAAGGGCCAGCGACCTGACCTCGCCGATCTACGTCACCCTCGTTCTGGACGACTCCGGCTCCATGTCCAGGGATGGAAAGATGGATGAGCTCAAGAAAGCCGCCAAGCAGTTCGTCAACACCACCAGGTCCATCGATCATCTGGCGATCTACACTTTCTCATATTTTGATGATGTCCCTCCCTACAGGCCCAAGAGGATCCTCAATTTCACGCTGATGGACCCAACGGGAAAGGCTTCTGCTATATCGCTTATTGACGGGTTGATTGCCCAATCGGCGACCCCGATATGGGACACCATAGGTGAGGCGGTGGATTATACACAGGAGTTCGGCAGGTCATCACCCGTGGTGGTGGCCTTCACGGATGGTGCAGATGATAAAACTAGAATAAATGAATGGTACGAAGAGGGATCTGAAGAATATTGCCCATGGTTCAACTGGGGCACGACACAGTGGGTCTCGTCGCACCTGGGAAAATATCCCGACCCCACCGAGGAGACGGAGAACAATATCTGGATGGATAACCCGGTCAACCAGTTCAGAGGCGGCCTTCTCTACAGCCCGATACCGATATACACGATCGGCCTGGGGTTGGAGCATTTCGATCCACCCAACCGCCCGCAGAGGGCGACCAGACCAGCGAACGGCACCGTGGATAACACCAACGCCTACTGGGATCAGGAGTCCGGGACGACCGAGTACAACCTGTGGCGCCTTGCCACCACATCGGGAGGGCAGTACAGATACGCCCCCTCGGGCACACAGCTGGAGATGATCTTCCGAAACCTTGCTGACTCCATCTTCGAGGGGGACTCCCCCTCGGGCATCCACGAGGTGAGCTCATACGTGCCCATGGACACGGTGACCAAATATCCCATGTACGACGATGGGCTTCATGGCGACGGGCTTCCCGGCGACGGCATCTACGCGACGGATCGGATCTCCATCCCCACCATGGATTCCCGGGAGGAGACCGTCGTCGTGGAATGTACCGACTGGGCCGGCAACATAGGTTACGATTATGTGAACGTCACCGTGGATTCTGACCTGCCCCTGGTCAACAACATAACGGTAGTCTATCCGGACAACAGATCCTCGGTGGGAGATGGAGAGGAGTTCTGGATAGAGATCGGCCTGGAGGACGAGGAGTCCGGAATATGGAGGGTGGAGGCCGACGGCGAGGCAGTGGGATACCTTCCCCCCGTAATATTCAATGATACTGGCCTGGGGAACGATGTTTTGGCGGACAATATGATCTACACGAGCTCGAACATCACGCCCACAACGGGAGATGCGGCCTCTCGATATTTCTTCGTCAACGTCTCGGTCAGGGACCTTGCCGGGAACCTCGTCAGATATAGGGCCCAGGTATTCGTTGTAAACGATAGGTTGGCCCCCAACGTGGAGATGGTGTCGCCGCTCCCTGGCGAGTACCTATCCATGCAGGACCGGGTGAAGGCGCTTGTCACGGATGACGGCGACATCACCGTTGTGAGATATGTCGT
>CBDVER010000104.1:0-5796 GCA_965373055.1 uncultured Thermoplasmata archaeon | reverse complement strand
GATGTCAGGGTCCTCACGGGCGCAGGGGTCAAGAACGCGGGAGATATCAGGGTGGCCCTGGAACTTGGCACCGTGGGCGTCCTCCTTGCCTCCGGGGTCGTCAAGGCAGATGATCCCAGGGACGTGCTCATGAAAATGGCCTTGGGGTTGGTCCGATCATAGATGAGATAGGTGAGGAATGTGGCATCTGTGCAGGCTGCATGCCGGGCGGTAACGTCGCCCCCCACCTGTACCAGATGATGAAGGACCTGCAGCACAGGGGCCAGGCAGGGGCGGGCATCTCCACCTACGATCCGGAAAGGTCCATAATAATAAAGAAGCACAAGAAACCAGGTAGGGTCACCGAGGTGTTCGGTGGAGCTGACGAGAGGGAGTTCAGCGACATCATGGCCGCCCTGGATGGGGAGAAGGGCATCGGGCATACGAGGTACGGGACCTCGGGCTCCCTGGCCAACAGACACGTGCAGCCGTTCAAGAGGGTCCACGGGATCAGGTACAAATGGTTCTCCTTCGGATTCAACGGCCACATAGCGAACCGGACCGAGCTGGAGGGGCGCATCAGGAAAGAGGGATACCATCTCATGCTCGATACCGATACCGAGGTTCTCATGCACTACCTCTCCAAGTACATCTCCGACGTGAACGGTGCGGACCCCAAGGAGATGTTCAGGCGTCTATCCGAGGATTTCGACGGCGCATACAACATCTCCTTCCTCCAGGGGACCGGAGACCTGGTAGCCATGAGGGACCCATGGGGCATCAGGCCCCTTTCAGGCATACAGACCGATGAGGGGGCCTTCGTGGCCTCGGAGACCTGTGCTCTCTATAGGCTCCGGCCCGAGAAGGTTACCCACGTCAAGCCAGGTGAGATGGCCGTTCTTGAGGACGGCGAACTGAGGGTGGAGAGGTACTGCCCCGCAAAGAGGAAAGCGCTCTGTTTCTTTGAATTCCTCTACTTCGCATCCGTCACCTCCGAGATAGATGGCAGGCCGGTATACGAGACCCGGAAGAGGTGTGGGGAGGAGCTTGCCAGGATAGAGGATCAGCAGATCAACGACAGGGAGTGGGTCGTGATCCCCGTCCCGGACACGGCACGTCCGATAGCGAACTCATATGCCAAGGCGATCGGCTTTCCGCAGATCTTCGACGAGGGTTTGATCGCCGTGGCAAAGGGCAGGACCTTCATAGATGCTGGGGACAGGAGAAAGAAGGTAATGAACAAGTTCCTTCCCATCCCATCGATCCTGAGGGGAAAGAAGGTCATAGTCGTGGACGATTCCATCGTTCGCTCGACGACGATGGCCACCATGGTGAAGTACCACCTCAAGAAGATCGGTGGCGCAAAGGAGGTTCACGTCAGGATAGCCACCCCTCCGATCATCGCCCCCTGCTATTACGGCATCGATATGAGGAGTTTCGATGAGCTGATCGCGGCGCCGTTCGAGGAGAGGATCGAAAACGGGTCTCTCGATCCGGAGGCAGAGCAGGAGATCGCAGGGCGCATCAATGCGGAGAGCCTGAAGTACCTCACCCACGACGGGCTGCTGAATGCGCTGGGTTTCGACAGGTCCGAGATATGCATGGCGTGCCTTGACAGAAAATACCCAACGCCGTATGGGAAAAAACTGGATGAGATGGCCCACGAGCTGTTCCGGAAGAGGGTCCGGTCGAAGGTCGATATCGGCTGCTGATCCATGTCAGTGCCAGGAATGTGTGGCAGAATGGGCTGTCACAGTTGATAAAGAAGCTGATATTATGAGATGCTAATTCTCCCAAAACATAAATATAGTGTTGTATTCTTCATAAACCTGCAAATATCGGATAGATTGTTTCGGGGTGAAGGATTTGGCAAAGATAATCACGATCGTCAACCAGAAAGGAGGGGTCGGGAAGACAACCACGGCCATCAACCTATCGGCTTCGCTTTCGTTCCTTAGAAAGCGGACCCTTCTTGTGGATACTGATACACAGGGCAATACGACGTCAGGCCTGGGCTTTGACAAGAACGAGCTGGAGTTCACCATATACGAGGTGATCACGGGACAGTGCAGTATCAGGGACTCCATTATCCATACCGAGCTGGAGAACCTGGACATAATAGCCTCGAACATAAACCTGGCAGGGGCATCCGTGGAGCTTGTGAACGTCCCTGACAGGGAGCGCATCCTGAAGAAGGCCTTCAAGGAGGTCTCGGATGAGTACGATTACATCCTGATCGACAGCCCTCCAGCACTCGGCCTGATAACGCTCAACAACCTGACCGCAGCCGAGTCGGTCCTGATACCCCTTCAATGCGAATACTATGCCCTGGAGGGGATGTCCGAGCTGCTCGACACGATATTTCTGGTCCAGAAGAACCTCAACCCCGATCTGACCATCGAGGGGATCCTCATGACCATGTACGACCAGAGGACCAACCTCTCCAAGCAGGTTGTTCACGAGGTCAAGAACTATTTCACCGACAAGGTCTACAAGACCATAATCCCGAGGAACGTGAAGCTGGGGGAAGCCCCCTCCTATGGAAAACCGGTGATCCTCTACTCACCAGAATGTACCGGAGCACAGGCATATATGGACCTGGCCAGAGAAGTGGTGACCCATGTCTAAACCAGTTCTTGGAAAAGGGATCAGGGACCTGCTCCCCAAGAAAATGGTTACCTCTGTGACCGCAAAGGGAGAGGATGTCAGCAAGGCCGGTGAGGAGCTCAAGATCAGCAGGCAGCGTTTCTTCGCCCAGGGTTACGATGTGTCCACCCTGGATGGTCTCAAGGATAAAAGCGATGCCCAGATCATGAAGGGCATAGATGCCTTCAGGGATGCCATAAAGCAGCTCACCTCCGCTCAGACCGTTATCAGGTCCCTTGAGGGGTATGGATATGCTGATGAGATCGATGCGATAAAGAAGCGCATCAGGGACCCCTCACAGGCCGATAAGGTGCTCAAGGAGGTGGGGGAGCTGAAGGAGAGGGCCTTCTCGGAGCACAACCTGAAGAATGTCAAGAAGGAGCCCAAGGTCAAGGAGGGATCCAGGGACGATACGGCCATTCCCCCCGTGGAGCCTGCCGTACCTGAGGAGGAAGCAGAGCCAGGGGATGTGGATTTCAATGCGGACGAGCTGGACGGCCTACTGGACGATCTGGACGGCGCTTTTTCCGAGGATATTCCGCAGGTCGAGGCCCCGGCGGAGGCCGATGGCAGCACGATCATCGAGAAGATAACGAAATGGTCGGAGGAGGGATACTCCGTCGATCACCTCATGGCCGTGGTCCAGGAGGATCAGGAGAAGGCCGCCGTCGATATAGCAGCTTTCGAGATGGGCCTATCCGTGCTGCCTGGACTCAGGGAGAGGTTTGATAAACTTGACAGGGCGGGAAAGGAGGAAAGTGCAAGGGAGATCGAGGAGATGTTCCAATCCCCCCATCGGTTCGAGGAGATATCCCGCGGGATCGATAAACTGGAGTCCACAGGAGAAGGGGCGAAGGAGGAGCCTGCCGGGGATGTGAACCTGATCGATGCGGCCAAGGAAGCCTACAGGAAGGGGGACCTCGAGACCGCACTCGCACGCTTCCAGGAGGTCCTGGAACGGGACCCCTCAAACGCCAAGGCGAAGTTCATGATAAGGCGGATATCACAGAAGATGTGAGCCCCCTGCCGGGTTCCTCCGTTTTCCATTCTACAGGAAATATTAATTAATATAGAGCATTTGCGAGGGATATGGGCCACCTCTCTCCGATACAGGATCGGATAAGGGAACTCGCCATCGAGAAGGACGTAGTGATCCTGGCGCACAATTACCAGATCCCCGAGGTTCAGGATATCGCCGATATCGTGGGCGACTCCCTGGTCCTTGCGATGAAGGCGACGAAGGCGCCCCAGTCCACGATCCTGTTCTGCGGGGTCGATTTCATGGCGGAGTCCGCCAAGGCGCTCAGCCCGGAAAAGAGGGTGATCCACCCCGTTCCGGGTTCCAGATGCCCCATGGCACACATGGTCGACGGTGAGGGCCTCCGGGAGTTCAGGGCGGGCTACCCCGGAGTTCCGGTGGTCGCATATGTCAATACAACGGCGGAGACAAAGGCTGAGGTGGACATCTGCTGCACCTCGGCAAATGCGGTGAAGGTGGTAGCGTCGCTGGAGGAGAACAGGGTTATTTTCGTCCCTGATTCGAACCTGGGCCAGTACGTGCAGTCGGAACTGCCAGAGAAGGAGGTCATCCTCTGGCCCGGATACTGTCACGTTCACAACGACATCACCGTAGAACAGATCGAAGCGCTAAGGAATGGACATCCTGAGGCAAAGATCCTGATCCACCCCGAGTGCACGATGGATGTGATAAGGATGGCCGACAAGGTGGCCTCCACGGAGGGCATGATACGGTATGCGTGGGAGTCCCCTGCACGTGAGTTCATCATAGGGACCGAGGAGGGTCTTGTGTACCGCATGAGGAAGGAGATGCCTGACAAGGTGTTCATTCCTCTGGAGACGGCGATCTGCCCCAACATGAAGAAGATCGGCATCGAGGACGTATTGAAGGCCCTCCAGGAGATGGGGCCCACGGTCGAGCTTGATGAGGATATCATAGAGCGGAATCGTCTACCTCTCGAGAGGATGCTCTCTCTGGGGTGAGAGGTAGGATATCGTCGTTCCCAACACAATTTACAATCATCCAACAAATCATAAGCACGGTGGAATGTTTATATAATATGAGATTGAATTCTTACGTGGGGAAAGCAGTTCCCCGAAAAATATGGGAAGGATTAGCATGAGATCGAGAATTTTTAAGATAACACTGATCGCGGCGATGTTCATTTTGGCCGCGTTTGCGCCGCTTCTGTTAATGCAGGAAGCGGAGGGAATGGAAACGAGGGCCCCTAAATACGAGGGGCATATATCATCGGACGCCGTCTGGGATGATGGTTCTTTAGTGAACGTGGTCATAGATCCCGGCGTAACCATTACTATGGCGGCCGGCTCGTTCTATTCTTTGGTCAATGATGGGTTCTTCTACGTTGAGGGAACACTGAACGTGGTTGGTACTGTCGCCGACCCTGTAACAATTACCAGGGCAACCACCAGTTGGGATGGTATTCATGTCAACTCCACCGGTAAAGTGATTATCAGGAACGCAACGATAATGTATGCGCATCAAGGTGTTATGCTGGGAGGCACCCCGTCCCTTATCGAGAACACGGAGATACATGGGGGAGATGAGGGCATTGCGGTGACCAGCTCGGGAAACAGGATAGAGAGCTGCTTCATACACCATCAGAACATCGCCGGCATTCAGTTCAGAACATCTACAGGGCCGAATTACATCAACGATACCGAGATAGACAGGATCGGCGGTGTGGGCCTGGGATTGGATACAACCACGGAGGTCTATACTCAAAACCTCGATATTGGCGATACGGATTACGGATTGGAGATCCAGGACAGCTCAAACCTGGGGTTCATAAAGACCACTATCATGGCATCTACATTGGTCATGGGTTATGGGCTATTATGCGACGGCTTGATCACTGATGTGAATTTCGACGGCCTTAGGATCGGAAATTATTTGGAGATGGTGGACTTCAATACCGATCCAGGATCTGAGATATTCTTAAACCACGTTACCATCGTTCCGGACAATATGGACGGTGTGGTCGCGGGATCGGAATCCTCCATTCATGCGATCTTCATGAACAGCTCGATCGATGTGGATAGCGATGCCGCATACGCACCAGGCCCCGGCGTCCTTATTGACCTCATCAATACCATCATTGAAAACGGTGATGTAAATATCGAGACTGGGGG
>CBDVER010000103.1:0-5813 GCA_965373055.1 uncultured Thermoplasmata archaeon | reverse complement strand
TGTACTCTCTCCTCGTATAGGCGGGGCCCTTGATCTGGCGGTACATCCTGTTTGTTTTCCTTGCCATCTAGATCACCTCATGATCGTCAAAGAACAACGTTGTAGGCGCCTCCTAATAAAGAGGTCGTATATAACGATAACTCCATAGACGATGCAATGGCCCTGCAGTATGGTGATCGTGGATCTCTATCAGGCATGCATGCTGTTGTCGATTTATAAACCGTTTTAAATAGGGATATAGGATATCGTTATGTATGGCCAAGATCGGTTTCACCCCCAATAAGTTGTTCCTTACAAGGGGTGTGGGAATACACAGGGAGAAGCTGCCCAGCTTCGAGCTGGCACTGAGGGATGCGGGGATACAGAAGTTCAACCTCGTTCACGTATCGTCGATCTTTCCTCCGGGATGTCAGATCATGGACAGGGAGGAGGGGCTTAAGGGTCTCAGCCCAGGTGAGATAGTCTTCTGCGTGATGAGCAAGGAGGCCAACAACGAGCCGGGCAGAAGGCTGGCGGCCTCCATAGGGCTTGCCATCCCCCAGAACGAGGAGTATTACGGCTATCTGTCGGAGCATCATTCACTGGGCCAGACCGAGAAGGTGGCAGGTGACTACGCGGAGGACCTTGCGGCGGAGATGCTCGCCTCCACCCTTGGCATCGAGTTCGACGTGGATTCCAACTACGACGAGAAGAGGGACATATTCAGGATGGATGGAAGGATCATCAATACGCGAAACACGATCGCGTTCTCCACAGTCGATGAGAAAGGCAGATGGACCACGGTCCTGGCCGCCGCAGTTTTCGTACCGTAAAAGAGGGGATAACATGGATGAAAAACCCGGAAGGGAGGAGCTGCTCAAGACGCCGATCAGGATGCTGGACCTCTCCAAAATAGGCTCGATCTCCGACCTCGTGGAGGGTTTTTCGCACACCTCATTTCAGGCCAGGAACCTCTCAACTGCCGTGGAGATAATGAGGAAGATGACGGGGCCGGAAGGGGACGGGACCTCCACCGTGTTCCTCGGCCTATCCGGCTCGCTCATCGCCGCTGGACTTCGAAAGTTGATAGCAGACCTGGTTCGGTTGAGGCTGGTCGACGTCATCGTAACGACAGGGGCCGTCGTGTACCAGGATTTCTACCAGGCGATGGGCTACAAGCACTACAAAGGGTCCGTCGGGGCGGATGATGTACTGCTGCACGAGCACATGATAGACCGGATCTACGACACCTATGTGGACGAGAAGAAGTTCAGGGAGACGGACCTCGATATTGGAGAGATAATGGAGGGGATCGGGCCCGGGAGGTATTCCACAAGGGAGTTCATGGCGATCCTCGGCAAGAGATGTTCACATGACGGGGATTCGATCCTGGGCAATGCGTTCAAGGAGGGCGTTCCCATATACTGTCCGGCGATAGCCGATTCCTCCATAGGGATCGGGCTGTCCACCGCCTACAAGAGGTTGGCCGGGTCCGGCGGAGAGCTGTTGGTCCTGGATACCATCCGGGACAACTACGAGATGGCGCAGATAGTCAACATGTCGAGGGCGACATCCGCCATATATCTGGGAGGCGGGGTCCCGAAGAACTACATCAACGATTCAATAGTGATGGCGGACATGATCTACGGGGGGATAGATGGGCACGAGTACGCGTTCCAGGTGACGATGGACCGTGCGGAGTGGGGGGGCCTGTCAGGATCGACGCTGGGCGAGGCGCAGTCGTGGGGAAAGATCGATGCGGAGGCCACCCACGTGATGGTCCATGTGGAGATGTCGGTATCGCTCCCCCTGATCGCTGGCGCCGTCATGGAGGGGAGGGGATATTCCAAAAGAAGGGGCCCGACATTCGTCTGGAAGGGGGACGAGCTCCTTACTATGAAAGGGGGATAACAATTATAAAGGAGAAGTAGTTTAACCCCTCCTCGGCCCCTCTATTATAAACAAATTTATATAGTTGGTGCAGGAAGTTACAAGGGAGTCTTTAGCCATGTACAAGATGATACAGCGCGAGGATGTGGTACGCATCCCCCCCCATTACCTCAGGGAGGACCTCAACACGGTCGCTCAGTACCTCACCAGGAGGAACTTCGAGGGCAGGATGGACAAGGAGAACCGCCTTGTGATCCACGCCACCGACGTTGTGAGGGTGGGAGAGGGCAGGATTGTCCACGGAGACGGTGCCATATTCCAGAGGGTGCAGTTCAAGGCTCTTGTATTCCAGCCGATGCTCCACGAGATCATAGAGGGAGCGGTGGTTGAGATACTGAAGTTCGGGGCTTTCGTCAGGTTCGGGGCCCTCGATGGGCTGGTTCACATCAGCCAGATCATGGACGACCACATCGACGCGGACCTGGGCAACATGAGGCTCGTGGGGAAGGAGACGAAGCGGGACCTTCGGGTTGGCGACAAGGTCCGGGCGAGGATAGTATCGATGTCCATGAACGAGCGGTCCCCCAGGGAGAGCCGTATCGGCCTGACCATGAGGCAGGCCGGCCTTGGAAAGCTTGAATGGCTTGATGATGAGTACAGGGAGAGGCACCACCCCGAGGGTGAGGCCGTCTCCGAAAAGAAGGGCAAGAAGTGATAACCATGTTGGCGTGCAAGAAGTGTATGTTCCTCACGGAAGAGGAGAAGTGTCCGCTCTGCTCCGGTGAGGTCTCCAAGGATTGGCAGGGCATGCTCGTTATCATAGACCATACCAGCTCCGACATAGCAGAACACATGGGCATCAAGGCCAACGGCAGGTTCGCCCTCAAAGTTAGATAGGTGTAAATGATGTATGTCCTCACCGATAAACTCAGAGCCGACCTGAAGCTTCCATTGGGCACTCTGGTCAGGAACGAGGAGAGGACCAGGGGGAATATTGAGAAGCTTGTTACAAGGCCCCTTGTGCTCGTGGGAGACGTGACCGCATCCGTTATGACGGGCATGGGTTTCGTCCCCGATATGATATTGTTGGACAATCACACCAAGAGGGGGAAGAAGATACCCACCCTTATGGTCAAGCCCTGGAAGAGGGTGAGTGTTCAAAATGATGCCGGGATGATAGGCTCGGATCTTTTAAAGGCTATAAACGATTCATTGAGGCCGATCATCATAGGTGATAATGAGGGCCCGATATTGATAGAGGTGGAGGGTGAGGAGGACCTCTCCACGCTGGCGTGTGTCAACCTGTTCCCCGTGGGTTCGACCATTGTCTACGGCCAACCCGACTGCGGTTTGGTGTTCATCAGCGTGGATGAGGAGATAAAGAAGAAGGTAACGGGAATACTCCAGGACATGGAGGTCTGAGATCATGGACATAGAGATAGTTGGCAGGAAGGATAATCTGCTTCTTGAGAGGAGCGAGGTGGATTTTCTCGTAAAGCATGAGAACGAGAGCACGCCTCCCAGGAAGCAGGTAAGGGAGGCGCTGGGAGCCGCCCTGAACGTGGGAAAATCGATCCTGATCGTGGATTCCTTTATATCGGAGTTCGGGAGAGGGACCTCGAAGGGGACCGCCAGGGTCTACAAGGACCTTGAGAGGGCCAAGAAGATCGAGGATGATCACATCCTGATCAGGAACGGCCTCATGGAGAAGAAGAAGAAATAAGGGGTGGTTGAGAATGGGACATACACATCTTTACGATATCAAGGACGATAAACTGATAAGGAAGAAGAAGGGCTGCCCCAAGTGCGAGGGGGCCTATCTGGCCGAGCACTCGGACCGGCTCTCCTGCGGCAAGTGCGGCTACACCGAGTTCAAGAACCAGTGAAGGCTGCCTTTGGAAAAGCCCTGATCTTTCCGGTGAGCAGGTCGATGCCAGGTTAATTTAATATATCTAACTATTGTTTGGCATCCGTGATCATGTATTTGATTCAGGGGGAAGAAGAATGAGAGGTCGAAGTTCGTTTGTTAGATATGTTCCAGCCTATTTGGTACTGTTATATTTCCTTACTATGATCGTGACGGTCGTATCGGCTCAGACCGAGCCAGAGCCGTCCAGCGGGGGTGATGTGGGTGTTCTGTTGCTTTGTATGCTCATTCAGCTTGTGATCCCCCTGGCGATCTTGGGGGTCTTGATCTATCTGGCCGTGTGGTCCTACAAGGATGCCAAATCCAGGAAGTGGGAGAACCCTGCCCTTGCGCCGATCCTGATCCTGTTGGGTTCCTGGATCGGTCTGATCGTTTATATGCTCCTTCGGCCGAAAGGAGATCTGGTACGTTGTGGGAAGTGTACTGAAAAGAAGCTGAGCACGCTGCCGGTCTGCCCACACTGCGGGGCAGGTGGATACTCCTCCTATTCCGATGGTATAAAGACCTCCGGAGGACAGAAACTGTGCTCAGCATGCTATCAGTATGCTCCCGATGGAGCCAGTACGTGTCCTCACTGCGGCGCTGCCCTCTGAAGGGGAACCATTCTTCAGGATCAGAGGAAAACAGTTTATCATCTCATGGGAAGGTGATGCGCCCTGTGAACGTTTCCCTATCTGGCGGTGGAAGGAGAAGATAGAAGAGGAGAGATCGTGAACCATCAGAGAGAGCAGATGGATTGGTACGTCAGGGACGGATCGGAAGTAGTTGGCCCCATGGACTGGTGGGACCTGGAAGTGGGAGTGAGGAGTGGGGAGATATCAGATAAGGGGCACCTTCAGAATGACGTGGATGGAGAATGGATCCCGATCAAGGAGTACTTCTCCGGTCTGGATCGTGAGAGAGGTGACGCATCCGGAGGGTTGATGCCAAACGGAAAAGATGCAATTTTCCTGTTGGGCATATTCACCTTTTTTATTGGAGTGGGATCGCTCTTTCTGAATAATTTTCTTGGATATGGGATACTGGTGATATCGCTGGCGTTGGAGTTCGGCAGCGTTTATTTCAGCCATCGGAACGACCCCGGTTCGGTCACGAAGAACGTGGGGAATGTCATCGCACTGTTATGGGCTGGATTCCAGGGCCTGATCACAATAGGCATCGTCATCTTTACGTTGGTATGATCGATGAAGGAATAGGCAAATTAGATGTTGAAGAAGATCGATGTTCATGATCGTGAAGATCATCAGGAGGGGAAAAGAATTGAGGAAGAATGAAATGAAAGATAGGATCCCTTCCCCCCCGATCTGTTGGAATATTATACTTCCGTTCTTCATCGTGATAATGGGCTTTCAGGTGATCTTCCTCTTCATACCAATTGTGCTGATCGAGTGGGTATGTGCTCATATTCTTTCCAGTAGGATATTTCACATGGATATCACGAAGAGATACACTTTGCTGGTCACGTTCCTCTCAAATCTGTTCTCCACCCTCCTTGGTGTAATTGTGATATTGGCGATCGTTTTTACGGGTGATCTCTATCGTATGGATGTGCTTTTCAATGAGCTGATCCCGTCAGTGATCCTCCTCTATGCCTTCAGCATACTCACGGAATTCTTCATCGTATATTTCATGTTCAAGAGATATTTGAAGAAGAAAGCAGATGATGAGGAATTGGAACGAGAAGATATTTCCAAACGGAGGTTGATCGGAATATCGGGGATCATCGTATTTGCACAGAACACGGTGACCTATCTCTTCTTTTTTATCTTTATCATGGTGATATCCTCTCCGGAATTGATCTGACCGGTTTTGAACATCAGCAATATATTGAAAAGGAGAGGGACCGATCAGGGCAAATACTGGTTCCCAGAATTGCGCTAAGAGGCAAAATTCATTAGGTATCAACCCGTTGGATGGATAGAGTTGATCTAACAGAAACGGTCCCTTCGGGCTGCGTTTCTATGGACATTCACAAATGAAGGAGGATAAAATGAATAGAGCTTCATTTGATCATGTG
>CBDVER010000102.1:0-5842 GCA_965373055.1 uncultured Thermoplasmata archaeon | reverse complement strand
AACTTCACCCTGATGGAGATAGAGCCGGGGATGTTCAGCGGGAGCCTCAACACCTCCACGACGAGATCAGACCCGGAACACATCCTCGTCGCACACGACGACGTGCTCAGGGTGAACTTCACCGACCCTATCCTTGGGGGACTGTTCGAGGATACCGCCGTGGCCAAGGTCCCGCAGAGGGTGGACCTGATCAAGCTGGACGGGAACCACCTCACCTATTCATATTCCGATACGGTCGATCTATACGGAAATGGGTACGCCGGAGCCGATGCCTTCTGGACGCTGAACAACACGTCGATAGGCTGGAAAGAGCTCCATGATGACGGCACCCCTCCCGATATCACCCCATTGGACGGCGAGTTCCACTCCACCTGGACGGTTGACAGGGAGCTCTACTTCAATGAGAATATCATTGTGAGGGTGGACGACCCGTTCCTCGGCCCCTTGTATTACCCACAGTTCACCATAGAGATCAATACGAGCCTTCCCAAGGTCCCGGAGAACCTGTCAGCAGAGCCCCTGAACGAGGGGAACGGCATCATACTGAAATGGAGGAGGACCTTCGAGGCGAACATCTCCCACTATATCGTCTTTATGAACAGTACGGAAACCATTGACTATCAGATGTCTCATTGGATACCCGTACAGACAACCGTCAGCCATATCAACACATCCACCGTCAAAGGGCTTGTGGATGACATCGACTACCACTTCAGGGTAGCATCCGTGGACGACGATTCCATACGATCTTCCCTATCCCTGATAACAACCGGAAGGCCGCATGATTCCCTTGCTCCCATGATATCACCCTCAGATCCGCCATTTACGCTGGCAGGTAACTCAACCATAACATTCGATGCGGACGGCGATCTTGAACAGATCCAGTTGGAATACTACAACGATACCAACGGGAACGGTTTAGCCGATGATAACGCCAGCTTCCTCCCCGCAGCGAACGGAACGGGACCAGAGGTCCACTGGGACACCAGGGTCGAGGCGGGAGGTCCGGGAAACCTGGAACACGTCATCCTCAGATACAGGGGGACGGACGAGGTTCCCAACCTGTCACCCTGGCGCCTGACGGGCGGATACAGCATCGACAATATAGGCCCCCTGAACATCTCACTTCACGACCTGCCTGCCAGGATCACCAACATCTCACATTACGAGATATACGGGACCACTGAACTTCTATCCTCATTGGAAATTCGGGTGAACGGGGTCGTCCAGTCCACGGTCAAGGCAGGCTCAACGGGCATATTCGATATCCCCCTTGACCTTGAGGAGGGTTACAACCTGGTGGATTTCGTCGTCCACGACAGGCACGGCGCCGGCCCCACGGTCTTTACAAGGGAGTTCACCCTGGATACCATGGCCCCCATCGCAGGGATAGAGGGGCTGAACAATACCACCGCATTCGAGATCAGCCCCGTGGGGTTTACCTTCAACTCAACTAGCATTGACGAGGGGTTGGACCCCGATTACAGGGGGATAGTCAACACCACCTGGAAGGTGATGAGCCCGTCCATGATCACCAGGACCTACTGGTCGAGCGGCTCCCTGGATATCATCTTCAGGGATATCGGAAAGTACGTGATAACCATCTGCGTGATCGACGGGGCCGGCAACTGGGACCGCAGGTCCTACAACTTCACCATCTTCGATGCGACACCCCCCGACGTCGTGATCCTTGGGCCAAATATAGTCAATGAGGACTCCGTTGTGGATTACTCCAGCGAGCTTACAACCGACAACGATCCAACCCTGCGGGAGTGGAGGAGGGGTACCTTTGAATGGACCTTCACCGGCATCAACGGTCTCATAAGTACATCCACCAACGAGAGGAGCACGGTGATATTCCCCGACCCGGGATCTTACAGCGCCACGTTGAAGGTCACGGACCCCGCCGGAAACGAGGGTACCTTTGTGCAGATCATAGAGGTCCTTGATATCACGGCGCCCGATGGGAAGATCCTGGGGCCATCCATCGGAGACCTGGGCTATCACCTCGTCTTCTGGGCGGACCTGGAGGATAACGACCCCGGTTTCCAGGAGGAGGGTTCCTACCTGTGGACTCTCGATTTTGGTGATAACTCGTCGGTTGAGGATATAACCTCCAACTCCGATACGTTCGATCACGTCTTTCAGACCTCCGGCAACTACACCCTCAGGCTCTCTGTTATGGATGCATCCGGCAATGTGATGATCAAGGAGAGGTCCATATTCATCAGGCCTTATTCGGCTCCCGCATCGGGTGGAAACGTCGAGGAGGGGGAGGAGGTCCCGTACCTGACACTCTTCATAGTCGCCGCAGTATTGATCCTTATCATTGTGACCGTTTTCATCATTGTGAAGTCCCGGGGGGGAGAGGATGCTTCCGACGAGGGATGGGAGGACGATGAGGTTTGGGACGATGACGATGATGATGAAGACGAAGAAGAGGACGACGAGGATGAATGGGATGATTAATAATTGAATATCCTGATCTCAAGGAGGCACATTCCAAATGGCACGGGAGAAGGGATCGGGAGATGAACGGGCGGCAGGGACCTTTCAACGGATGTGGATATCTCTCATCATCTCCCTTCTATTGATCGGCTTCCACGTCTATATTGCCCTCGTGGTGGAGAGGATGATCCGTCCGGAAGATCCAAACCTCACAATCATGATCTATTCCATATTCATCTCGTTTCCCTTCATGATACTTGTAGGCATGATATTCTCCCACACCCTCGAATCCAGAAGGGCATTGCCATTTTCATTTATTGCAGGCCTGACAATGGCACTATTCCAGTACACGTTCCTCTGGGCGGCCATTGCAGGTCCGATCGTCCTCATCTTCTACCTGCTCGGCATGGGGGACACCATCAACGATCTCTCCTTTACCATCCTCTCCATATCATCGGGCATCATTGCGATCCTGCTTATCGGTGGTTTTCTGGCCGCCCTCCACCTGAGGATAACCAGAGAGGAGATCGCCATATCATCCCTCGGCAGGAGAAAAGTTGTGGTCGGGGTCGTGGCGGACCTCCACATCGGACCCCTGGTGGGAGAAAGAAGGATAGCCCAGATAAGATCGGCCCTGGAACAGGAGAGGCCGGACATCATAATAATGGCAGGGGACCTCTTCGACACCGCACCAGGGAACGTGAGAAGGATGATCCCCAGCATCAAAGAGCTCTGGAAGATAGGTCCTACCTACGGGGTGATGGGAAACCACGAGTTCATACACGGCATGGAAGAGTGCGACAGGGCCATCAGGGAGATGGGGATCACGCTCCTTCGAGGGGAGATCGTTACCGACGAGGGGACGGGCATCGACATCATAGGGGTAGATGACCCGCATGGAGAACGGGTCGGGGAGGGGGCCAGAAAAGCAATCGGCGACATTCTCGATAAACCCACCAATAGGGTTACTATCCTCATCAACCATCAGCCAATAGAATTCCGGGAGGCGGCGGAACTGGGGGTCTCACTTCAGATATCCGGCCACACACACGGGGGACAGCTCTGGCCCAACCACCTCATAACCCGCAGGGTGTTCAGGGATGGGGAGCGGGGGTCGATCTCCAAATACGGGTCCAACATGTTCATCAGCCTGGGAGCGGGGACGTGGGGTCCGCCGATAAGGATAGGAAATCCACCGGAGATAGCCTTTTTAACGCTTCACGGCTGATCCTCTATCTGTTCCACAGCTTCCATAGGACCAGTATCGATACGACGATAAGCGCTATCTGAAATGCGTTCACAACCATCAGCCATAGGAGGCCATCGAGGCCCGCCACGATCATTATTGCTCCCTGTACGCCGTTGAAAAGAGAGTGCATGAAAGAGGCCAGCAGCAGGAATGAGAATGTCTTCAGGACCCTGTGTTTCCTCCCCCCAAGGGCAGATGAGGATATCCCGGTCCATACGGCGTGAAGGGAGACCCCGAACAATATACGAAATATGATCGGGTCAGCGTTCTCATATACGAAGGGCTCCGTTAACAATGGTATCATGCCCCCTGAGATGTACAGGACCGATTCGAACGCCCCGAAGCTGGCACCAACGAACAGTCCCACCATTATGCCATCTTTTATTCCGATGCGTTGCGATCCCGGCCGGACCTTCGGAAGCAGCCAGCTTACCAGCAGGAACAGGAGGAGGGACACCAGCAGTTTCGTGGACTCCTCAACAGGGCCCGCGCTTATCAGGCCTATCATCAAGGAGACCGTTCCGCTGGTTCCCAAAATTACCTCCACCATCATCGGCGGGATCAATATTATCAAACTGATGACGATCGCCAGGCCGCCCGACACAAGCGCTGATATTATGAATGCGGGAACAAGCAGAGAGATGATGATGTTCCTGAGGTCCACACCATCAGGCGACCTATCCCCCCAGAACCGGTTCCTCCTCCTGACATGTGGGGATACCAGATAAAGGCCGTACGACCAAACGGCCATGGAGATGAGAGGTGCCACAGCTGCCGTTAAGCCTATGATGAGGGATAGAATAAACGCGTTCATCTCATCTCCCCCCATCTTGTGGGCCTGTAATGGTCCCTGGACCTGTTGTTCCTCCTTATCAAACCATGCAGCGCAATGATCCCCATTATCATGCCTGTCAAAAGGAAGATCGTGGAGATCGGCAGGAGAAGGAATGATCCAATGAAGAGGAGTATCAGGCCGTAGCCAACGTTGGAAATGGTTATGCTCATATCCTCGAAGCTCCCACGGGTCATGTTTATCGTGATCTGGTATTTTCCACCTTCATCAAGACCGATAATATCCGAATAGGGTGTGGAAAGGTTGCCCTCGAATACGTTCTCACCATCGGGGCCCTCTATCGTGAGCTTGAAATCCTTTAAGGGACCTTCGGTGGATTCGAAGATGACATAGAGCATTCTTGGCCCCTCAGTTTCAATGATGAGGTTGTAATCACCCTTTGGTCCCTCCTCAAAGTCACTCTCGTCGTGGGTTTCCAGCTGGAAGAGGGCCAGAGAGGATGAGAATAGGGATATCATCAGTATCAGCGATATGAACCCAAGCAGTGAAAATACCCCGGCTGCTTTTGAAAGTCTTGGATTGTTCAATCGGATACCTCTATACTACTTCAATGGATTCTGGGCGATACTATTATAATTATCTGTCAGGGTGAGGATATGTTTATTCCGTTCTCATTTCAATATATCATTCTGAAATCCCTCTGGATAATTGTGCCTAAGGACAGAAATCCACCGTGATAATGACGGAGCAAAGGTTAAGTATCATCATCCTTGATTGAATTTATCGACGGGCCGATATCCCTCAAATATCAGCCCGTTTTGGTAGGTGTGTCCCAAATGAATCCCCTTGCTGTCACAAAACTTCTGAGCGACGAGTACTCGGTGAAGATCCTGACAGCGACCTTCAGGCTCCCGAGGTCTGCGAACTACCTCAGCGTGAAGTTCGACATCCCCATCGCAGCCTGCTACAGGAGGATACGTGAGCTGGAGGAGCTAAAACTGATCTTCATCACCGAGAGGATCCTCACCCCCCGCGGAAAGAGGGTGAGCCTCTATCGTTCCAACCTCAAGTCCGCGTACCTGACCTTCGAGAACGGAAAGCTCAAGGCCCTCCTCGAGCTATCCGGACATGAGAGGGGAGAGGTCGAAGAGGTCTGGAACATCATATAGGTCCATTTCAGGGCGAATGATGGTTTCGATCCGCATCTTTCTCACACCCCCCCATAGTTCACTTAAAATATGCAGTAAGTCATGGGCGGAATGAGTTGGAGGCATCTTATGATTTTATCCCTTGGAAGCGACCACGGTGGTTTCCCGCTGAAAGTTGAGATATGCGGTAGGCTGAGGAAGGAG